>JAYWCY010000146.1:0-4534 GCA_043780175.1 Chitinophagales bacterium | reverse complement strand
GCTTTTCTACTCTCTATTTCAAATTGATACAATGCTTCATAATTATGGGCTTGCACGTAACCTAATACAGGATGTTGCACATTGCTTACTTGTATCAGTACATTGCCTTTACCATCTTTTCTGCCTGCTCTACCACTTACTTGTTCCATTAATTGAAAAGCTCTCTCATTCACTCTAAAATCAGTAAAATTAAGGATGCCATCTCCATCAATAATACCTACTAGGTTCACATGCTCAAAATCTAAACCTTTTACTACCATTTGTGTACCTACCAATATATCTATGCGATGTTGTTCAAATAGTTTTATCAGCGTGTCGTGGTCGTTTTTACCCTTCACGGTATCATAATCCATGCGTGATACTTTGGCATTTGGAAATGCTTCTGCCACTAGTTCTTCAAGTTTTTCTGTACCAAAATTCTTCTGTATAAAATGATGGCTACCACAAGCGGCGCAGGTATGCAGCACTGGATAAGTAGTGCCGCAATAATGGCAACTTAATTTGTTTTTAGCTTTATGGTAAGTGAGGGTTACATCGCAATGTTGGCATTGTGGTATCCAGCCACAATTATTACAAATCATATAAGGGCTATAGCCTCGTCTATTTTGAAATAATATCACCTGCTTTTGCTGACTAAGTGATAACTCAATAGCGGTAATCATTTGCGGGGATAGGGCAATTTTGCTTTTATCTTTATTGGCAATCTTTTTTAAATCTACTAAGTTAATAGTTGGTAAATCTACATTACCAAATCGCTCTGTAAGCGTTACCAAACCATACTTTGTTTGTAGGCAATTGTAATAACTTTCTATAGATGGTGTGGCGCTGCCAAGTAATACTTTCGCATTGAACAAACTTGCATAATACACTGCTGCATCTCTTGCATGATAGCGTGGTGCTGGGTCTTGCTGTTTGTAGCTGGTATCGTGTTCTTCATCTACCACTATTAGCCCTAAATTTTGAAAAGGTAAAAACAAACTGCTTCTAGCACCGAGTACTACTTTGGTTTGTCCTTTCTTTACCTTATTCCAAATTTCTACACGTTCGTTGGGGTTAAATTTTGAGTGATAAATAGCAATATTACCGCCAAAATGTACCTGTAACCGCCTAATGATTTGTGAGGTTAAAGCAATCTCTGGCAGCATGTATAATACTTGCTTGTCTTGCTGCATATATTGCTCTATCAGCTTCACATAAATCTGTGTTTTGCCACTGGCAGTTACACCATGTAATAGACAGACATTTTTATCTGTAAATGCTGCGCTTACTGCTTGGTAGGCGGCTTGCTGTGCGATAGATAAGTCAAAATTTACAGTTATATCTTTTGGTAAAGCTTTAATCCGATCAGTAGCTTTTTTCTCTGCTATTAAAATGCCTTTTTCTACCAAGCCTTTTAGTTGTGCTGCCGATGCATTACTCTTTTTTAGAAGTACAGATTGTGTTACTTCTCCTTCTGTTTTTATTAAGTGCAAGTAGGCAAGTAGTAGCTCCATTTGCTTAGGTGCTTTGCCAAAATTATTTAGCAATTCACTGAGCACTTCGTCGTTATTAAAGGTAGGATGCAGGTAAATATAGGTCTCAGTTTTTGTCTTGTATTTATCTTTCAATTCTTCCCACACGTAGCAAACTTGCTTATCTATTAACTTCTTAATAATTGGGTAAACATGCGATGAATCTAGTAGCTGTTGTACTTCACTCAAGCGTAGTTCTTTCTTTACTTCTAAGGCTTGTGCTACTATAAATTCTTCATCTGTAAATGGTGCGCCATCGTTTAAGTCGTACCCACTTTCTTCATTCCAAATTAAGATACTTTCGCTGGATAATTTTAAGTTACTGGGTATTGCAGCTTGCATCACTTCGCCTTCGCTGCACATATAATATTGGCTAATCCATTGCCACAGTTTTAACTGATGGTCATATACCAATGGTTCGTCATCCAATACATTTAATAATTCTTTTGGCTCAAATGCTGCAGGCTTTTGTAACGAGATAGATTTAACAATACCAGCATATTTTTTATTGCGTAATTGTACTTCTACACGCACACCAATGGCAATGGCTTTTATCAAGTGTTCTGGTACCGCCCACGTATAAGTTGTTGGTAAAGCCAAAGGAATAATCACTTCGCAATACAAGCCTTGCGCCCTTGTGTTGGTGTTAAAAAGATTGCTACTGTTGCTGCTGTCTGCCATAATAGAACCGCTAAGATAAGCTTGAATATAGATTTAAAGATGATGAATGACTTAGTATCATCATGTTAATCATTCCAGTCATTTTAATCATTAATTGGAGTTACATTTGTTGCCATTTATAAGAAGTAATATGACATTTGAAGAATTATTAAAAAATCATTCAGCAGAAATGATTGAAAAACTGCTAACAGAATTATTAAGTAAAAGTCATGTAGAAATTAGATTCGACTTTCTAGATCAAGATCAGTGGGCTGTTATCTCGATGCATCAATACGAGGAGGATAAAGAGATTTCTATTCGTTTACATGTAAACAAGCAATATAATTTAGTATTTGGTTATTACGATGATGCAGATGATTTTTTTGAAATTATCAAACCATTATCAGAAGCCGAGGTAGACAGCATACCTGAAAAATTAAAAATGGTGATGCAAAAAGTGGTGAACGATGAGCAAGGCATTCGTGTTGCATCTGAATTATTAAATAAACGCTAGCGTTTTATCTTGGAGAGACATACAAGTTTTCGCCTCTACAAAACCGTTTTATATCGAAGTAAACCTGCTTCCATCGCATCGTAAGTAATTTGTTTCAATTTTCGAACATCACTTTTTACTAAGCCACTTACACTAATTTCAGTTAAATAAACAACTCTACTTAATCCTGGTGTTAAACTAAAAATGTCAAATTGATTTAACCGCTCGTTTGTGTCTATAAATAGCAAAGGTTTAATAGGTGTTTGTGTTTCTATGGCTAAGCGAAAAGCCCCATCAAAAAAGTCTTTTAATGGTTTGCCTGTTTCATTGAATGTACCCTCAGGAAAAAGAAAAATAGAGATGCCTCGTGCCAACGCAGCTTTTAATGCTCTAAAACTTTTGGCCCGCATTTCTGGGCTACTTCTATCTACCAATATTACCGCAGATCGATAAATCCACCCAAAAATGGGATATTTTACCATTTCATATTTACCCAAAACTCTATAAGGCTGGTTTAAACTAATTACCGCAGGTGGTACATCCATATAAGATATATGATTGGCTACAAAAATATATTGCCGTGTAGCATCATGTACTGTTTCATAAATATCTTGGTGGTTGATGCCAATAAAAAAGTACCAAATTTTTGCCCAAAGTTTACAAATACGGTAAATGAAATTTCCGCCTTTTATTTTACCTGCAAATAGACTTAAAAGTACAAATGGCAATGCAACTAACATAATGATGCTAAACACCAATGATGCATAAATGCTGTAAGCAATCTGAATACTTTTTTTAATAAAAGACATAACACGAATTAAAGTAAATTATTTCAATTGTACGAATGAAGATGGTACTTGAGTTAAAGAGAATCGCATCAATTACGCAAAAGGTAGAAAATGGCTTGAATTTTCACAAATGCTATTTTGAAGTAAATACAAAATAGTGTTCTGGAAATGAAAGTTTTGGTATTACACCTTTTGTAAATAAGCCAAATACCGTGCTGCCGCTACCTGTCATGGCACTATAAACGGCACCTTGCTGGTATAAGATATTGATAGCTTCAACAATTGCTGGATATGCTTGTATGGCAGGCATTTGAAAATCATTAACCAATTCATTCTTCCATGATTCAATGGGTTGCTTGATAATGGTTTGGATTGATTTTTTGGTTGCTTGTGGTATGATATTGCTAAAAGCCCAACCTGTACTAATATGTATTTTAGGATTTACAATTACCAATTGATACGCTGATAAATCTAAGTCTATTGGCTGCATTATTTCGCCACGGCTAGTGGCAAAGCATGGTTTATTAACAATAAAAAAAGGACAATCGCTGCCCAGCAGTAATGCGTAGGCAATTAATTGCGCTTGCGTTAACTGTAATTGAAATTTATCATTTAATAGTGATAATGCAAAAGCACCATCAGCACTACCACCACCCAAGCCTGCACCCATTGGTATTACTTTGTGTAAATGCATCGTAATAGCTGGTAAATCAGGAAAGTCTTGTTGTAATAAATAGTAGGCTTTTACACAAAGGTTATCGCTTTCGGATCCGTGGATGGGTAAACCAGTGGAAGAAAAGTTGACTGTTGGCTGTGGACTGTCGACGGTTGACGGTTGACATATTATTTCTAATGCGTCTGTTAACTGTACAGGGTAAAAAATGGTTTCCAAATCGTGGTAGCCATCATTGCGTTTGCGAATGATATTTAAACCAAGATTAATTTTACAATTGGGAAAAGAAACCATTTGTCTCAACGGTGATTTTATAGGATTTTTAAGATTGAAATGTTTCTAGTTGAAATAGAATTTATAGGTAATAATCAGATAAATCAATTAAATACTACAAAATCGTGGTTCAGAC
>JAYWCY010000145.1:0-3714 GCA_043780175.1 Chitinophagales bacterium | reverse complement strand
TATTGGTGGTTTGCAGTAAGTTTTTTGTCAGCAATACTGCTTTTGCTTCTTGTATGTCTGCTTCTGTTAATACTTTGGCAACGATGGTATTTAGTTTTGCTTTTTCTATTTCTTTTAAGCGGTAAGCTTCTAGCTCGTTAATTAGTGCGCCTGTGGCTTTTTGCATATACTGTAGGCCGACTTCTAAATTCTCGGCGGTGGTTTTTAAAAAGCGTTGTAAGGCGTTGTTATTATATAAATCAAGTGTATGGCGTTGCTCTGCGTTAAAGTGCTTTACTTTTACAGTGGCTCGCATATTGTTTAACACGTCTGTTTTGATGCCGCCTAATATTTCAAAGTGGATTTGCTCGTAGTGGTATAGTAAGTAATCGGGGTTGGTGGTATTTAAATCTGTTGTCATGTTGATTAAGTTTAAATGTTGATAAAATATTTACTTGCGTTTACGCAAACAAATTTAGCGTATTAATCTAATTACTGTTACGCCTATTTGCGTTAGTTTTTAACATAAAGGCAATTTATGTTGATTAAAACTTGCATTTGAGTTAAATTTGAGGACAATTACTTGTTACAATGGCTAATAAACAAACATTTGCAGACCGATTACACGAATTAAGAAAGAAAAAAGGCTTATCGCAAAGTGATATAGCCAAAGCTATTGGTGTGCATTTTGCACAAGTAAGTAGATATGAAAGGGGCGAAAGCCATCCTAACGCCGAAGCTCTTAATAAATTAGCTAATACATTGGAAACAAGTACCGATTTTTTAATGAATGGTACGACTAGTGATAACGTAATGAATGTGGGCTTAGATAAAGAGCTGATTAGCCGATTTAAAGAGATACAGGTATTAAATAAAGAAGATAAAAAAATAGTGCTTTCCTTGTTTGATGCCTACATTGCTAAAACTAAATTACAGAACATTTTAAAATGAAAATTATTTGTATTGCTTTTACTTTAATTCTCGGCTCTTGTACTGCTAATCATAAAACAGCTAAAACAACAACTACTACGCCTGATTATGGTATGAGAATTTTTGATCCTCGTATTGGCCATTACATTTCTACTGATAATCATAAATAAAAACTAACATCATGCACTTTTACCAGTTTACACAAACACTGCCACCACAACTAGACCAACATATTATTAAATTAATTACGTGGATTAAAAACGATACAACGTTTCCTAAAAATACCAGCGACCCCAGTGCTTTAGCGATTTACCTATACTTACACCTTAATGAAGAACAAACAACTGCTTACCAAAAATTATTAATGTTATACCAACACATCGTTCCTAATCATAAACTACCAAAACGAACCACCGCCCGTGATGATATGTTTAATGATGCGCTTAATTTAATTGTGTGCCTACAAAACAACGACAGCAATTATAAATACCACTCTCAATAAATCCTACGAATAGGCGGATACTTTTATGGCAATTCTTCGTGTAATTTTATGACAAAGCGCTAACGGCGCACGGATACCTGCCCTTTTGATAACGTTCATATCCGCGAGAGCAGGGTTAGCTACGGTTTTTTATTGTATGCCAGTTACAAACTGGCTATGTTTTTAAAGCTTGCAGTTACGCTGCCCTAAGCTAAAAGTAGCAGTTACCTAATAGGCAAACTAGCGGAGGTGCTTATTTTTTAGGTAAAATTTTTATTATCACGCCACTACAATCATATATTTCGGACTTCATTAAATTACCTTTTTCATCAAAGTAATCCCATGTGCCAATCGGTATCGCATGTGTCGTTGTATAACCACCCTCTATGATCTCTTCCTTTACAAAGTTCCTATCATAATATCCTATTTTCTTTATTTTACCATTTACATAAAACTCACTATAAATACCATGATATAGGCTGTTTTTAAAATTAATTACCTTTTTAACATAGCCTAAGCTATCGTCATAATATTTCCATTCTCCTTGCATAATACCATTTATTTTATTTCCTACAGAAGCTATTTTTCCGTTTTTATGATATGTTTTATAAAGACTATCTTTTTGGGCGCAAGAACTACCAATAAAGAAAATATTAAAAATAATTATTATAATAAGATTTTTCATATTGTTTATTTTTTTATTTTGTACCCTCAACACCCACATTTCTACCAGCTTCGCCTTGTGTTTGTGTACCAGTTGATGTAGAGATTCTTTTTGAATCAATCTTAAAATTAGTAATTAAAAAACTTTTAATAGCTTCAGCTCTAGCTTTCATTAATTCCCCTGTTGTTTTAAACGGTCCAGTGCCAGCAGCAGAGTTTATGACGTCTGACCCATTACCTGTAGGAGCATTAGGATCACCCTCTACTCCCGTATTACCAAATAATTTTATCTCAGCTTTAGGATTTTTTATTAAATAATCAGCCAAAGGCTTAACTATAGCGTTAACTTGGGATGGGGTTTTAAATTCATCAGTGCCTGCTTCAAAATCAACATATAATGATGGCATAGGATCTGGATCTTTAGGTTTCTTAGTGATTTTAGGAGTTGGGGCAGGAACTTCATAATTATTCTTTAGATTTTCAAATTCTCTACCTTTACCATCGGGTATACCATTTAAATATTCTGTAATACCTGATTTTACTAATAATGGTTTAACTACTTGGAATACCTTAGCTTCATTAGCCTTATTAGGTCCTTCAAATTGATCTGTTACTTTACCACTATTAGTATAATGTACTTTAAATTCTGGCTTTTGTTTCGCCATGATTTGAGCAATATCATCTGCGGTATAAACTACTTCCATACATTCTCCTTTATTTGGATTAGTTGTAATAAAAATATTTTCCAAACCATCTAAATCAATTGCTGATATAGGTGTATTTCCAGCAAATTGATATGGTGTAAACCAGGGATAAGAATGGGATAAAGGATCGACACTTAAAAACCTACCTAAAGCTGGATTATAAATTCTAAATCCATAATCTTGTGTACCATTTCCCGTACTAACGGTTTCCTTATCATTCTCCTTGCCGTTAAATCCGTATTTATAACTATTCGAATTAAACGAACGACCATTTAATGGACTTCCAAAGGCATAATAATCAGTAGCAGAAACAATATCAGCACTATAATAATCCACCACGTTATCAGCGTTATTATCTACTGCTATTTTCCTATCAGACACGACTGTGATGACGTTTGCTAAATGGTTACTACTTACGTACAAAAAATCACTAAACCCACTTTTTGTACCAGTATGTAATGTAGAAAAACGCATTTTTTTTCTTTAGGTGTGGGTAAATGTAATAAAAAATTCTTCTTGCTTATTCAGCAGGGTGGTTATTTTTTCATTAATAATAAGTGGTAGGATTTATTTGGTAAGTGGTTAGTTTAATTCATGTCATGTACAACTGTGGTTTATAAGTGGTAGCTGGAACCCTTGCTATTAGCGTATTTTAACAAGGTGCTTTGTAACTTAATGTCGGGCTATGCGTTATAATACCTAAATATAAAAACCTAAAAAAAATGGGACGACAAGTAGGGCTGATCAAAGTATCAGGTAACATCGGTGGCGTTAGCTTCTATAGAAGCAACGGAGAGGATTTAACACGTGTTGCCAATGGCCCAAGTAAAGACAAAATCCAAAACGATGATAACTTCGTGCGCACACGAGAGAACAACAGTGAGTTCGGTGGCTCTGCAACGACTGGTAAATCATTCAGGCTTTCATTAGCGACCTCTATTTCAACGATGGGGGACA
>JAYWCY010000144.1:0-5441 GCA_043780175.1 Chitinophagales bacterium | reverse complement strand
ACCAAAAGGATATCGAAAGGAAATGTATTTTTTAGAGCAAGACAGGTATGGCTGGCAACGTTTTGGCGAAAATATGGATAATACCTTTTTAGATCCATTTATAGAAGGTGCTTGGATGACAAAACATCACAACAAGTACTATTTACAATACGGTGCACCTGGCACTGAATTTAGTGGCTATGCAGATGGGGTGGTTGTAGGAGATAATCCTCTTGGGCCATTTACCCCACAATCAGATCCCTTGAGTTTTAAACCTGGCGGCTTTTCAAAAGGTGCAGGTCATGGGTCAACATTTAAGGATAATAATAACCATTATTGGCATGTATCAACTTCCATTATCTGTGTAAAAAACACCTTCGAGAGAAGGATAGGTATTTGGCCAACAGGCTTTGATAAAGATGATGTAATGTGGTGCAATACTGCCTTTGGCGATTATCCGCATTATCTACCATCAATAAATGGTCGTGATGACAAACTAGCGCCAAGTTGGATGCTATTGAATTATAAAAAACCCGTCAACGTCTCGTCTACCTTAGGTACTTATTATGCCAATAATGCAGTTGATGAAAATATAAAAACATATTGGAGTGCCGCAAGTAGTAATAAGGGCGAGTTTATACAAACCGATCTGGGTAATGTATCAACTGTGAATGCCATACAAATAAATTATGCTGATCAAGATGTAGATACCAGCCGATTGGGTAAATGGAACAACCAGTTTCATCAATACAAATTATATGCGTCTCTCGATGGGAAAACATGGGATATTTTAATAGACAAGAGCAACAATAAAACGGATGTACCGCATGATTATATTGAATTGCAGAAACCAGTGGAAGCCCGGTTTGTAAAATTAGAAAATATACGTATGCCAACTGGTAAGTTTGCGATCAGTGGTCTACGTGTTTTTGGAAATGGGCATGGCGAAGCACCATCCGTAGTTGATAATTTTATTGTACTGCGCACAGAAAAAGATAAGCGCAGTGCCTATATTAAATGGCACCCAAAAGACGATGCTTATGCTTATAATATTTACTACGGCACCGATCCAGAAAAATTATATACCTGTATTATGGTACATGATTTTAATGAGTATTGGTTAAAGACCATGGACAAAGAAAAGCCTTATTATTTTGCCATTGAAGCGATTAACGAAAATGGCGTATCTCGAAAATCACTGATCAAAAAAGTAGATTAAATATGAAAAATAAATATACATACATTATTTATTTATTGTTATTCTTGTGCTTAGATGTAAAAGCGCAGCCGCCTTTTTATAACGATATACAACATTTTAAAAAACTGGATAACACTTATTTACCCGCAAAGCACGCCATTCTTTTTGTAGGTAGTTCTTCTTTTACCAAATGGACAGATATTCATGATTATTTCCCTGGCTATCCCATTATTAATAGAGGGTTTGGCGGTTCTTCTTTGCCCGATGTCATACGTTATGCTGATGATATTATCTTTCCATACGAGCCCAAACAAATCATCATTTATTGTGGTGAAAATGATTTGGCAGGAACGGATACAACAATCTCTGAAGAAATCATATTTCAACGATTTAAAGAATTATTTACGTTGATTCGGAAGCATTTGCCACAAGTATCTATCGCCTATGTATCGATGAAGCCTAGCCCAAGTAGAGAAAAAATATGGCCAAAAATGATGGCTGGAAATAGGTTGATAAAAGACTATTTGCATCGCCAAGCATATACCGCCTTTATAGACGTGTACCAAGATATGTTTAATAAGGATGGTACTATTATGAAGGATATTTTTTTACAAGACAACTTGCATATGAATGCAAAAGGCTACGCCATTTGGCAAAAAATTATTAGTCCCTATCTTATTAAATAAATGATATGACACTGAAAATGACTGCATTCTATTGCTGTATATTTTTTTGTGTGAGCCTTGCCGCACAAAAAAATATACAACTTCTATCGCCTGATGGGAAGATTGCTTTTGTGTTGTCAATACAAAAAAATAAACCATTATATTCTGTAGCTTATCACAACGAAATACTTGTTCAGCCTTCAACACTTAATTTGGTGTTTGATGATGGTAGTGCTCTTGATAATTGCAAGATGCTGCAAGTGCCTATATTTTCTGCCGGTACTGATAATTATAATTTGGTAGTAGGTAAAACCTCATCGGTTAGTCAGCCATATAAGCAAGCGATTATTTATTTAGAAAGCCAAGTCGGGGTAAAATACCGCATCAATCTTGAAATTAAAGTATTTGATGATGGGCTGGCTTTCAGATACGTACTACCTTCTCAATCAGGTAAATTAAGCTATACCCTGCTAAATGAAAACACACAATTTAATTTGGCGGGAAACCCGATAGTAAAAGCATTGCTGCTTCCAAATTTTACGACATCTCATGAAGGCTTATATACAACAGCTTCATTAAATCAAATAAAAGCAGATACATTGATGGATATGCCTACTTTGTTTCAGTTTAAAAATAAAACGTTTATGGCCATTACCGAAGCGGCCTTACTCAATTATGCTGGTATGTATTTAGTAAAACACGATGGTATATTAACAAGTCGGTTGTCGCCCTTGCCAGAACAAAATATGATCAAAGTGAAAGCGCAACTGCCCCATCAAACACCTTGGCGCGTCTTGCTGATTAGCGATCGTATTGGTGCATTAATTGAATCAAATATTATTACGAGTTTAAATGAACCCTGTGCTATCGAAGAAACTAGCTGGATAAAAACTGGTACCACTACTTTTCCTTGGTGGAACGGAACAATTGTACCAGATACCAATTTTACGCCAGGCAATAATTTTGAAACAAATAAATATTACATTGATTTCTGCGCTGCAAATAATATACTTTACCATTCTGTAGTAGAATACGGTGGCCATGAATGGTACACTAATGATGGCAATGGCTATGAGCCTGGGCCACACGCGGATGTTACAAAACCTGTAGCTGGACTTGACATGAAGCAACTATGCGATTATGCCAAATCAAAAAATGTAGGCGTTAGGGTTTGGGTGCATTGGAAGGCTTTATATCCTAAACTCGATACTGCTTTTGCATTGTTTGAGCAGTGGGGACTTAGCGGTATGATGGTAGATTTTATGGATAGAGACGACCAACAAATGGTAAATATCCAAACCGAAATTTTACAAAAAGCAGCGGCGCATCATTTGCACATACAATTTCATGGGGCTTATAAACCAACAGGACTCAGCCGCACATATCCCAATGAATTTACGAGAGAAGGTACGCTTAACTATGAATGCGATAAATGGAACAACCTCATTACGCCAGATGTGGATATTAATATTCCATTTACGCGAATGCTGGCGGGATCTACCGATTATCATCTTGGTGGTTTTAGGGCAGCAGCACCAAATAAATTTAAAGTGCAATATACCCGACCATTAGTAATGGGAACACGTTGCCATATGCTAGCCATGTATGTGGTTCTAGAAAATTATCAGGGGATGGTCTGCGATTATCCAGACGCTTACCTTGGGCAACCCGGTTTTGAAGTATTGCAACATATACCAACCACATGGGATGAGACAAAAGTAACAAATGCTAAAATTGATAAATATATTACCATTGCGCGCCGTAAAAATACGGATTGGTACATTGGCACTATTTCCAATAATACTAGTCGTGAACTAGAAATTAATTTAAATTTTCTACCAAAAGGACATTTTACTGCAACAATTTACAGCGATGCAGGGGATGTTTCTGTAAATCCCAATCACCTGAACAAAGAAGAGGTGAACGTAGATAATTCAACTGTGATAAAAATAGCAATGGCATCTGGAGGTGGTAATGTAATGATTTTACATAAAAATTAATAAGTATAAAATAAGATGATATGAATATGCGACCCACACTTTTATTGATTACTGCTTTTGTCATAAGCCAGTTAGTCATTGCTCAAAAAAAGCCTATATCAAAAACTACAGACGATAAAATGAATATGTTTATCAATGGGTTGATGAAGCAAATGACGCTTGAAGAAAAAATTGGTCAGCTAAATTTACCAGGCTCTGGCGATATCGTAACTGGACAAGCAGCCAATTCTGATATTGGCAAACAAATACGTCAAGGCAAAGTGGGTGGTCTTTTTAATATAAAATCTGTAGCCAAAATCAAAGCTGTTCAAAAAGTAGCAGTTGAAGAAAGTCGCTTAAAAATCCCCATGATTTTTGGTATGGATGTGATACATGGCTACCAAACTACCTTCCCTATTCCTTTGGGTATGTCTTGTACTTGGGATATGAACCTGATAGAACAATCGGCACGACTTGCAGCTCAAGAAGCCAGTGCGGATGGTATTTGTTGGACCTTTAGCCCAATGGTAGATATTAGTCGCGACCCACGCTGGGGAAGAATATCAGAGGGTAATGGCGAAGACGTTTATCTTGGTTCCCAAATAGCAAAAGCCATGGTAAAAGGTTATCAAGGCGATCTATCAAAAAATAATTCTATTATGTCTTGCGTAAAACATTATGCGATGTATGGCGCAGCAGAATCGGGTCGCGATTATAATACCACGGATATGAGCCGCGTCAGAATGTTTAATGAATATTTACCACCTTATAAAGCAGCTGTTGATGCAGGTGCTGGTAGCATCATGGCTTCTTTTAATGAAGTAGATGGTATACCTGCTACTGGAAATAAGTTTTTATTAACAGATGTATTACGCAAACAATGGGGCTTTAAAGGCTTTGTGGTTACCGATTATACAGGGGTTAACGAAATGATAGCGCATGGTATGGGTAATCTTCAGCAAGTGTCTGCGCAGGCTTTAAATGCCGGTGTAGATATGGATATGGTTGGTGAAGGTTTTTTAACCACTTTAAAAAAATCTTTGCAAGAGAAAAAGATCTCGATAGCGCAAATTGATGTGGCTTGCCGTCTTGTACTAGAAGCAAAATATAAATTGGGTCTATTTGCTAATCCATACAAATATTGCGATGAGGAAAGAGCCAAAACAGACATATTTACACCCGCTAATCGAAAAGTTGCTAGAGATATAGCAGCACAGAGTTTTGTATTACTAAAAAATGAAAATAATCTATTACCAATCAAAAAAACAGGCACTATTGCATTGATTGGTCCGTTGGCAGATGCTAAGGAAAATATGCCTGGTACTTGGAGTGTGGCAACCGATTTTAATGCGGCCATATCTGTTTTGCAAGGTTTAAAAAATGCAGTAGGTAATACTGCTAAAATTTTATATGCCAAAGGCTCTAACCTAGATGCAGATAGTATTTTTGAAAATAATGCGACCATGTTTGGTAAAACGTTGCATCGGGATACTCGTTCAAACGAAGTCATATTTAAAGAGGCACTGGATGTGGCTGCCCAATCGGATGTCATTGTTGCTGCCTTAGGCGAATCAGCAGAAATGAGTGGTGAATCTTCTAGCCGCTCTGATATTGGCATAC
>JAYWCY010000143.1:0-2180 GCA_043780175.1 Chitinophagales bacterium | reverse complement strand
GCTAATAATATCGCCAAACATATTTTCTGTTAATATAACATCAAACTGTTTTGGGTTTAGAATTATCTGCATAGCAGCATTGTCAACAAACATATAATCAACTGCAACATCTGGATATTGTGTGGCCAAACCTTGCACCACTTTGCGCCATAGCCTTGATGTTTCTAATACGTTTGCCTTATCAATTAAGGTTAATTTTTTACGACGGATTTGTGCTGCCTTAAAAGCCAAATGTGCAATGCGTTCAATTTCAGCAACGGTATAAGTACAAGTATCTGTGGCAGAATTACCATCTGCACTGGTTTCCTTTTTGCCAAAATAAATGCCACCCGTTAACTCACGATAAATTACTAAATCAACGCCCTCTAAATGCTTAGATTTTAAAGGTGACAAGTATTCTAATGTTGGGTACAGGATTGTAGGGCGAATATTAGCATATAACTGTAACACCTTTCTTATTTTTAATAATCCTTGCTCGGGGCGAACCTTAGCATCAGGATCATTATCGTATTTTGGATGACCAATAGCACCGAATAAAATAGCATCGCTTTCTAAACAAACCTCTATGGTTTCATCTGGTAATGGATTGCCAGTTTTATCAATGGCATTTGCACCCATTAAGCAATATTTGTAAATAAACTCATGGCCATAACTTTCGGCCACAGCGTTTAAAACCTTAATAGATTGATAGGTAACCTCAGGGCCAATACTATCACCTAATATAACTGCAATGTTTTTTTTCATGTTGATTAGTTGATAAAAGAACTGAATGTTCCAGTGTGCGACGCAACAAAAGTTTAATAGAAATCCTGTTGCTGGTTACACAAAAATCATGCAAGGCAGATTACTTCGTGCCTTACAATGACGTCGTTATAAGTTAATTGAATTTCAATAGGCTTCATATAGACGTTATTTTTATTTTTTCCTTTGGACAAAGGTGGTGCCTCGCAATGACGTTAAGCTTCTACAGTCACTTTACTTTCAGCCATTTTGTGTAAATCCTCATCCACTACTTCTTTCTTGCTATCAGCAACTTTTAGAAATTCTTGGTACAATACATCAATTTCATCTCTTGTAAATTGGTAGCCCAATTTGTGAAAACGGAAAGCTAAAGCACTACGACCGCTACGTGCTGTCAATACAATTTTGGAGGTGTCTGCACCTACTTCTGCTGGGTTCATAATCTCGTAAGTAGTAGCTTCTTTTAAGAAACCATCTTGGTGAATACCACTTGAATGAGAGAACGCATTTGCACCAACAATTGCCTTATTTGGTTGTACATGCATGCGCATGGTATCGCTTACCAAACGACTTAATGGATGTATTTTTTTTGTATTTATATTGGTGTATAAACCCAATTGATGTTGCTTTAAAATCATGACTACTTCTTCTAAAGCAGTGTTGCCAGCACGTTCGCCAAGGCCATTAATGGTACACTCAATTTGACGCGCACCTGCAATAACACCCGCAACTGAATTTGCAGTAGCCAAGCCTAAATCGTTGTGGCAATGGCAGCTTAAAATGGCTTTATCTATATTGGGCACATTGTTTTTTAGGTACGAAATAATTGCAGCATATTGGTGTGGTAAGCAATAACCAGTGGTATCTGGAATATTTACTACGGTGGCACCAGCAGTGATAACAGTTTCAACCAATTTGGCTAAGAAAGAAATATCTGCACGGCCAGCATCTTCTGCATAAAACTCTACATCATCTACAAAGTTTTTAGACCAGATAACGGCTTGTTTGGCACGAGCCATAATATCTTCTCTACTAGTGTTAAACTTGTGTTTAATATGAATATCAGAAGCGCCAATACCTGTGTGAATACGAGGGCGCTTAGCATATTTCAGGGCTTCTGCTGCTACTTCAATATCTTTTTGTACTGCGCGGGTTAAACCACAAACAGTAACGTTTTTAACGATTTTTGATATTTCGTTCACACTTTCAAAGTCGCCGGGTGATGAGATAGGAAAACCAGCTTCAATAATATCTACACCTAACTCTTCTAATGCTAAAGCCAGTTCAATTTTTTCTTTTGTATTTAACTTACAGCCTGGCACTTGCTCGCCATCACGTAGTGTTGTATCGAAAATATGGACATGCTCTTGTGACATAGAACTAAAATTTTTATAGGTAAGAAAACTTTATCTATTGTTTTTTTACAAGCAATAGCATAC
>JAYWCY010000142.1:0-3044 GCA_043780175.1 Chitinophagales bacterium | reverse complement strand
GATTTTTGCAATAATGCCATATCCGCGTCTTTGCCTGATAATAGCTATTTGCCTGGTCTCAATTCAGTGAGTATTGCAGATGTGCTGCCGTCTTTTATCAACCAAACTTTACAAGAAGGGTTTAAGGCATTTGGCAAAAAAATGAAAGGCTATTATACCAACGAAGCCGTGGTAGTAGCTACTGAAAGTAGAACCTCTTCACCTGTACGCATACCACGAGATGGCACTACTTTACAACACCCGCAAATAGCCAACTTATACCCATGTGGCGAAGGTGCAGGTTATGCCGGTGGCATTGTAAGTGCGGCCATGGATGGCGAGAGAGTAGCTACGATGATTGGTGAAGTGGTGGGAAAATAAAAATCATTAACTAATCGATAAAGAAATACATACTGGCCTTTTGTCTCTTTCTAGTGCAATGAAGGGATAAATGTTGTAACGTGGCATTTTTGGCAGAAACTTACTTGGTGCCTCAGTGTGATAATAATTTTAAATCTTCTTCCCTTTTTTATACCGCGCCACTAAATCTACCACTTGGCTATTTTGTAAAATAGAGGGATTAATGTCGATGAATTTTTTAAGTAGTTTGGGTGCTTTTTCCATGGCTTTTTCTAGCTGCAACATGGCTTCTTTGCTTTTGCCAAGATAAAACAACGTAGCACTAAAATAAAAGGTAAAAATGGGTTTATTTACAGTTGCGTTAATAGCTAAAATGCAATGTGCGGCGGCTTCTTCTAGCATATTGGCTTCAATTAAGCAGCGTATTAATGCCTCCCAGCCAGCTTGATTTTTTGGCTTGGTACGTACCACATTGCCAAAATATTGTAGGGCATCTTTAATGCGTTTTAAGTTCAACATACATTCGCCCATTGCTAGGTTGTAATCTGGTACATTACGATGTACTCGCATGGCATTTTCCAGATGCTTAATGGCATGTTGCCATTGTTTTTCTAGCATATAGGTTACGGCAACTTTATAGTGTAGTTTACTATCATTTTGGTTTAAATGCGTGGCTTTTTTATAGTTAAAACGGGCTTGTGCATAATTACCCATGCGGTGGTAGCAATGGCCTATGGCTTCATAAATAACATCTTCTGGGCGAGACAGTTCTAGTACTTTTTCCAGCGCTTCTATGGCTTCTTTGTATTTACGTAAGCGTAAATATGCGTCGCCCATATTGCGATAAGCATAATCGAATTTTTCTTCAATTACAATGGCATATTGATACGCATCTATGGCTTTCTCGTACAGCTTTAGCCCTTGGTAGGCTGCTGCTAGGTTAAACCACGCAATTTCATTGTAAGGAAAATCGTCAATTATTTGTTGGTGTAGCTTTATGCCTTCTTCGTTACGGCCAGTAAAATCTGTCCAAAAGCAAATTTTATATAAGGCTTCTTCGTTGTTGGGATCTTCTTGCAGTATTAATTTTAGGCAGTCAAATACTTTGTCAAATTCTTCATAATCATCATACACATCAGCAAGTTCAAACAATAATTCAAGTCGTTCTTCACCTTCAAATTGTGCTAAAGCTGCAACTAATATTTCAACAGCTTTTTCCTGCTGGTCTAATGCTAGGTAAGCATCGGTTTTGAGTATAAATAGGTTGATATCTCTACTATCGTATAATTCAGCATTTTCAAGCATTGCAAGTGCTTCGTCGTACCTGCGAATGGCTAGTAAAATATCTGCCTTTCTAATCATTAATTGCGATGAGTATGGAAATTGTTCAAGCCCACATTCTGCTGCATTTAAGGCTTCAAGAAAGTCGTCTTTATCATCGTAATAGTCAATAATTTGATCAAAATCATCTTCCTCTATAAAGGCATGACTACGACCAATTTTAAGGTTTTGATACTGCCTTAATAGTTCTTGTAACGCTTCTCTGTCTTCATGGTAAGGATTCTCCTTCATCTGCAATAAAGTTTACTCAATCTAAGGTGAATAATAATACAATACAAACCATATTATTTTTCATTTAATTAACGCTTTGTTGATAAAGCATTAGCTGAGCAAGCTAAAACATTGGCAAAATTGCTGAAACTACTTTTTTTTTTGAGTCTGCTTGGCATAATTAAGAATGGCATCAATAGATTTTTGGCTTGGCGATTGTTTTTCCAATTTATCTAATTGTTTAATAGTACGTCGCAAGGTTTTAATTTCCTTTTGTAACTCTAGGTCCTCCTTTATTGCATTGTCAATTGCAAGTTTCAATATTGGCGAAGCTTCCCCGTACAGATACTGCATCAGTTGATCCTGTGAAAATTTTTGCATCATAAATAAGCTGAATAGTGTGAAACAATAACTGCTTCGGTAGGGGCGGGATATAATAAAAACGAGCGTTGAGAACTTTTATTGTGGCTGTGTTTAATTTTTAATGGCAATACTATCTTCAATAATAAAAATATCCTCACCATCTTTTTTCATTAAATACTTTTCACGGGCAAATTTCTCTAAAGCTGCTGGGCTATTTTGCAAATTATCAAGGTCTTGTTTGGCTTTTTCAATTTCGGTTTCATAGTAGTGCTTTTTGGTTTCTAGGGATTTTAATTTTTGTTTTTGCTCTAGGGTATTAAAGATATCTCGTTGGTCAAAAAAACACATCCAAACGGCAAACAGAACTATTGCCAGCAAATACTTATTGGTAATAATTTGGATGGTTTGCTTCATGCTTTTTTGTTTATATGATTGAGGATAAATGACAGTTGACGGTAATCATTTTCCGTCAACTGCCATCTAAAAAAACGCTCAATTTAGTTATTTGCCAAACTTAATTTTACCTGTTGGAAAAATACCTGTTGAACCTAATTCTTCTTCAATACGAATTAATTGATTGTATTTTGCAATACGATCGGTACGTGATGCAGAACCAGTTTTAATTTGACCACAATTTAATGCAACTGCCAAATCTGCAATCGTCACATCTTCTGTTTCACCACTTCTATGGCTCATAATAGTATTGTAACCAGCATGTTGCGCCATTGTTACGGCATTAACAGTTTCGGTAACTGTACCAATTTGGTTCACTTTTACCAATAAACCATTTG
>JAYWCY010000141.1:0-4795 GCA_043780175.1 Chitinophagales bacterium | reverse complement strand
GTGAAACAATAGTATAAAAAGCAAAACCTCTATCCCTTTGATAACCCAGTCAGTTAAATGACTGGGTTATTTTTTTGTGTGGTTATTTCTTTCTTAATCCAAACCACTTTTTACAATCAGCCGTATGTATTTAAAACCCGTACACATCATCTGAAATTAAATAAATATGAAAAAGAATAACATCTACCTATTAAGTATTGTGGTGTTTTTAGTAGCCACTGTGGCCATTGTGTTTAACTACAATAAAAAAGAAAAAGAAAAAGATGGCTATGTATACGAATTACTAGATCGCAAAGGACCTTCGGCACAAAGTAAAGAATGGCTAGAGGTGAAAAAACGTGCAACAGACCTTATTGCGGCTTTGGCATTAAACCCAAACGACACCAAATCATCTTTAAAATTGGCGTCATTATATATTCAAGAAGCAAGAGAAACTGGTAATTACGTGTATTACGATATGGCAGCTATGCACCAACTAAAAGGTGTATTAAAAGCCGAACCAAACAACTTTAATGCATTGGTATTTAAAGCATTAATTGAAATGAGTCAACACCATTTTGCTGATGGTCTGGCAACGGCAGCAAAAGCAAGAGCCATTAACCCATACAACGGCTATATTTATGGATTATTGGTGGATGGTAATGTAGAAATGGGTAGATATGATAGTGCAGTAGTATATGCTGACAAAATGGTATCAGTGCGCCCAGATTTGACTTCTTATTCAAGGGTATCTTATTTACGTGAAATTTATGGCGACTATGCTGGCGCAATAAAGGCCATGAAAATGGCTGTAGAGACTGGTGGTGCTGGTGATGAACATACAGAATGGACACGTGTGCAATTAGGTAGCTTGTACGAAAAAGTAGGTGATTATAAAAAAGCCGACACCCTATATCAATACGCGTTGGCTTTAAGACCAGGTTATTCTTACGCTATTGCGGGCTTAGGCAGAGTGGCTTTGGCAAATAAAGATTATAAAAAAGCCGTTGGTTATTTTGAACAAGCAGATTCTTTAATTAATGACAATGCTATGAAAGAAGAACTTGTTGATATTTATCAAATGACAGGCGATACCAAAAAAGCGGAACTAGTTGCCAATGCAGTGATTGCAGATTTAAGCAAAGATGCAAAAGCTGCCAATAATGATGAAAATATTGGCCACTATGCTGATAAGGAATTGGCTTATGCCTACCTAAAAATAAAAGATGTAGATAAGGCTTTAGAACATGCGATGCTAGAGTACAATCGCAGACCAGATAATATCGATGTAAACGAAGCTGTTGCTTGGGTGTACTACAATAAAGGTGATTATGCCAAAGCATTACCTTACATAAAAGCGGCGTTAAAAACCAATTCTAAGAACCCAACTTTACTAAGTAGAGCAGGATTAATTTTTTACAAAACAGGCGATAAAACAATGGCTAAAACCCTGTTGCAAGAAGCTACTAATAGCAATGCGTATATTGCACAAAGCTTACGTACCCAAAGTATAGAAGCTTTTAAAACTTTATAACCATTCTGTTTTTATGACATCAAATCATTTGTTGCCTTCGCCTAGGTGTAACAAGCAAAAGTTAATAGGAATTAGTTTATTATTCTTATTAATTGCCAATTATAGTTATGGGCATACCATTAACTATTCGCTAGAAAAAGCACCTACAGAACATGTAGTATTGTTTTACCTAAAGCTTGGTTTCAGTCATATTATACCACAAGGTTTAGATCATATTTTGTTCGTAGTAGGTCTGTGCTTATTAAGCAATAAAGTAAAAGTAATTTTATGGCAAGCCACAGCATTCACAGTTGCACATTCTATTACTTTGGCACTAAGCATGAAGAGTATTATTGTTGCACCAAGTGCTGTAGTTGAGCCAATTATTGCCTTATCCATTTTATTTGTAGCAATAGAAAATATGCTACTAACAGAGTTAAAACCTTGGCGTATTTTACTTGTGTTTTTGTTTGGGTTAATACATGGGCTTGGCTTTGCAAGCTCATTAAACGAAATAGGCTTACCACGGAATCAATTCGCACTGTCTATCCTATCGTTTAATGTAGGTGTTGAGCTAGGTCAAATAAGTATTATACTTGCTGTGTTTGGGCTAATAGTAATACCATTTGGCAAGAAGCCATATTATAAAAAACGCATTGTTTACCCAATATCTATTGCCATTGCAGCAACAGCTTTGTATTGGACCATTCAGCGCGTATTTTTTGTGTAAAAAGAATTGTAAGAACTTGGAAACCATTTACAACTGCTATTCGTATTTTAAATTATTGTTAAACTGCAAATGAAAAAAGCATTATCATATTTAGTACTCTTTGCTTACAGTACTAGTATGCTAATGCCCCTATTACCTTATATTTCAGATAAAGTAGCGCATACTTTTTGGTTGTACGAGCATATCTCGACTGTGCACTATGAGCATGGTCAATACCACTCGCATTACGAAGCAGCAGCCATTGCAAAAAAAACAAGTTCAGAAAAAGGTACACCTATATCCAAATATTCCAGTGTTGCAGATGATCATAATATCGCAAGTACAACGTATCATTTTCATAGTCCACTAGCTCCAAAACAACTATTTATTAGTTACAAACTCTCAGCCATTTCTGCTCACCTAATTAGTGATTATCCCCCTCCCCGATTATAGTGTTTTCTATTTTATTGTTTAATGATGCTTGGTAACTATCTAAGGCAGTTCTATGGCTATTTGTATATATCATCTATGCAATAGACTTGCTATAGATTGTTATACCAATGACTGCTAGCCAATCATTTAGCAATATCTCCATCCTACATAACACTATTATTCATTTTTATTTGAATTACAATGAAACAAAAATTGACATCAATTTTTATATGTCTTGCTGTTTTTATATTTATTGGTCATGCCCAAACTATCGTTACTGGCAAAGTAGTTGATAGCAAAACCAATCAACCAATTGAAGGCTCTATCGTAACCCTTTTACCACTTAATATTACGACAATTACTGATGCAAGAGGTGGCTTTATCTTTAAAGGGAAATTTGAGAGTAGCAATAGTATAACTATAGATAATATAGGTTACTCAAAAGAAACCTTTACCATTAATCAACTACAAAATAGTAAAGCCATTGCGCTAACACAAAAGCAAATTTTATTACAAGATGTATTGGTAGCAAATAATGCTGGTAATCAATATAAGCCTATTAGCAAAACAGATATCGCCATGCGTGGGGTAAATAATTCGCAGGAAGTTCTAAGAATTATACCAGGTATTGTCATTGGACAGCACCAAGGTGGTGGTAAGGCTGAACAAATTTTCTTACGTGGTTTTGATGCCGATCATGGTACAGATTTTAGAGAAGATGTTGATGGCATGCCTATCAATATGGCTTCTCACGCACATGGGCAAGGCTTTGCTGACAGCCATTTTATCATTCCAGAAACTATAGAAAGTGTTGATTTCAAAAAAGGCCCTTATACTGCAAGCAAAGGCGATTTTGTAACCTCTGGCTTTGTCGATTTCAATACTAAAAATGCATTAACAAATAATGTTGTAAAAATAGAAGCTGGTATGTTTAATACATATCGTGCATTGGGTATGTTTAATTTATTAAATGAACAAGCGAAACAAAAACAACAATCATGGTATGCTGCATCTGAGTATCGTTATGCCGATGCCTATTTCGATAATCCGCAACATTTTAAGCGTTTTAATCTATTTACAAAGTATAGTGGTAAGTTATCTAGTCGTACAACTATTACAGCATCTGCTACTACATTTTGGAGTAAGTGGGATGCTTCTGGGCAAATACCAGATAGAGCTGTAGATAAAGGTATTATCAGTTTCTATGGCGCCATCGACCCATTAGAAGGTGGCAAAACTTATCGCACCAACGCCAATGTGCAATTAGTTACATCTTTAAAAAATGGAGGCATCTTAAAAAATCAAATATATTACTCAAATTACCATTTTGATTTACACACCAACTTTACTTTCTTTAAAGTAGATACAACGAATGGTGATGAAATAAGACAAAAAGAAGCTAGAGATATGATGGGCTACAATGGCAGTTATCAATATAATGGCTTTTTTGGCAATACCAAATTAACCACAGAAGTAGGAATAAATGTGCGTGCTGACCTTACCAACAATTCCGGATTATCACATACTGTAAATCGATTCGAAACGTTAAATCAAATTAAATTAGGAAATATTACGGAGTTAAGTATCTCGCCTTATATTAGTGAAACGTTTAGTTTCAACGAGCATTTTAGTATTAATGCAGGTTTAAGATTTGATCAGTTTTATCATAAATATAATAATAAATTAACTGATGATACCACATTGCCAGGCATTGGTATTTATAAAGCGAATGCTAGTACACTTAGTCCTAAACTTAACTTATATTATCATGTAAATGATCGCTTGCAATTTTATCTTAACTCTGGCAAAGGATTTCATTCAAACGATACGAGAGCCGTCGTAATAAAAAATGGTTACCAAGTATTGCCTTCTGCTTACGGTTCGGACTTTGGAACGGTATTTAAACCAACCAAAAACTTAATTATTAATGCCGCAGTTTGGTATATTTATTTACAGCAAGAATTTGTGTACAGTGGTGATGGCGGAGATGTGAACTTTAATGGTAAAACTGCCAGAGTTGGATTCGATTTTTCTGGTCGGTATCAACCCATTAAATCATTGTATGTTGATGTTGATGTAAACTATGCACACGGTCGTTCTTTAACTGATCCTAAAGGTCAAGATTATATTCCTTTAGCCCCCGTTTGGACAAGTACAGGTGG
>JAYWCY010000140.1:0-3016 GCA_043780175.1 Chitinophagales bacterium | reverse complement strand
GCCATATTGTTTAATTTAAATACGAATGCGCTGCAAGGTTTTAGAATTGAAGGATTTAAAATTACCCAAAAAGGTGACAAATTATTGTATACGAGCCAGCGCCTTCGTACAAAAGAAAATTTAGAAATGTATAACAATGCGCCTACTGGATTACAAAATGCTTTGGTAAGTATTGTTGAGAATAATTTGGTGACACTACTAAAAGAACAGACAAATTCATACAATATATCTGATAATCAACCATTCAGAAACCTTAGACAAGATCAAATAGAACTGATTAATATAGAGTATAGAAGTGCTTTACAAGAAATGGCAACCTATTTAGCACAGTGGAAGCATTTATATTATTTACCAGATAATTTTTCTTTTTCTAAAACGAATGTAAAGCCTTGCCAATTTGTTAGTCATCCTTTAAAACACAAAATTCAACTAAAGCAAACTGATAAAACCATTTCAATTGAATTGGTTTTATACGACGAGCAAACACAATTAATTATCACAAATTACAGCACACATAAATATTTAATACTAAGCGATGGTAAATTTTATTTTACACCCCAAGGTATGAGCCAGGTAAAAAAATACTTGCCACATGGCAAATTAATAGCACCTATTGCTGCCAAATCAGAGTTTATAAAGCAAATTGTGTTGCCTTTGTCAACCAAGTTTGATGTTGATATGGGCGAGATTGTAAAAATCTCGGCCATTGCACCAGTGCCAGAGCCACGTGTGTACCTAAGCGAACTGAATGAGAAATATTTAATGATTACACCAAAATGGCTGTATGATGTGCATGAAATGGATAACGATAAGGACGAAATCACCACTTTAGAACTGGATGAAGAATTGTTAACGATCAATAGAGATACTGCTCAGGAAAATAGTTTAATAGATGTTTTACGAGGGTTACATCCTACTTTTCAAAATCAAAACAATGAATATTTTTACCTTCATTTTGATGAAGTGATGAAAAAGAACTGGTTCTTAACCATGTATCAGCAGTTGCAAGAACTAGATATTCCCATTTTTGGGATGAACAACTTAAAACGCTTTAAATACAATATCAACAAACCCTTAATGGATTTTAAAACTGGCAGCGGTACAGATTGGTTTGATATACAAATAAAGGTAACTTATGGTAATGAAACGGTGCCGCTTGCAACCTTGCGAAAAGCTATCATTAATCAGCAGCAATTTGTACTATTAAGCGATGGTACATTAGGCATGTTGCCCGATGAGTGGATTAAAAAGTTTGCATCGCTAATGCGCATGGGTACTATAAAAGACAACGCTTTGCAAGTAAGCAAGCTGCACTGGACAGTTATAGACCAATTACACGAGCAAATAACTGAGGAAGATGTATTTAATGAATTATTGGCTAAAAAAGAGAAGCTAAAAAATATTGACAATATCAAAAATGCAAAAATACCCAGTAATGTAAAAGCCACTTTACGCGATTATCAAAAAGCAGGCTATCAATGGATGAATTTATTGGACGACATGGGCTGGGGAGGTTGTCTTGCAGACGATATGGGGCTCGGTAAAACCTTACAAACACTCACTTTTTTAACAGGACTTCAGAAAAAACACAAAGGTGAAACACACTTAATTGTTTGCCCTACATCATTAATTTATAATTGGCAAAGCGAAATAAGCAAATTTACCCCACATTTAAGCTATCATATACATTATGGTAATGATAGAGAATTGATTGAACACGATATTGTTAATGCAGATATTGTAATAACCAGTTACGGTATTTTGCGTAGCGATATTGAACAAATGTCTCAATACAAATTTGGATATATTATTTTAGATGAAAGCCAAGCCATAAAAAACCACTTGTCGCAAACTGCCAAAGCCGTACAATTAATTAAAAGCCGCAATAGATTGATATTGAGTGGTACACCTGTGCAAAACAATACTTTTGATTTGTATGCTCAGTTCAATTTTATTAATCCTGGGTTACTTGGCAACATGGAATTTTTTAAAACAGAATTTGCCAACCCTATTGATAGAGATAATAATAAAGCAAAATCTGATGAGTTGCGAAAATTAATATATCCCTTTATGCTAAGGCGTACCAAGGAGCAAGTAGCCAAAGATTTACCTGCTAAAACGGAAACTATTTTGTGGTGCGAAATGGAAGGTAAACAACGTGCGATATACAATAGTTTTAAGGAAGATTATCGTAAAAATATTATGAAGAAAATAGAGGAAGAAGGCTTTGCAAAAGCAGGCATTTATATACTTAGTGGCCTTACTAAGCTTAGGCAAATTTGCGATAGCCCTGCTATTTTAAACGAACCAGAAATCTATCCAAATGTGAGCGTTAAAATAGACGAATTATTGCGTGAAATAGGCGAGAACGCAAGTAATCATAAGGCGTTAGTTTTTAGTCAGTTTACCAGTATGCTGCAATTAATTGCTAAAGAATTAGATAGAAATGGTATTGCCTATTATTACCTAGATGGCAGTACCAAAGCCGCTGATCGGAAAATAGCGGTAGAGAATTTTCAAACGGATTCAAATGTGAGCATATTTTTAATTAGCCTAAAAGCTGGGGGTGTGGGGCTAAATTTAACTGCCGCAGATTATGTTTATATGGTTGACCCATGGTGGAATCCAGCTGCCGAACAACAAGCCATAGATAGAACACACCGAATAGGACAGCAAAAAAGCGTATTTGCTTACAAGCTAATTTGTAAAGATTCTATTGAAGAAAAAATACTTCAGCTACAGCAAAAGAAAAAAACATTGAGTGCCGATTTGATAAGTGATGAAAACGGCTTTGTTAAAAAGTTGACTAAAGATGATGTTGCCTATTTATTTAGTTGATATGGCTTATTATTGGATTGCAGGCTTACCCACACTTATAAATTATCTAAAAATGAAAGTACTTGGCTAAATGTTTTTTTACTGGGTGCCAAGCTTACTGGATTGGGATTGGCAGCCTTAATTACTCTGTAGTCTAAATAGTAATCGGCATTAATTTTAGATATAGCTACCAAAGTAA
>JAYWCY010000139.1:0-2578 GCA_043780175.1 Chitinophagales bacterium | reverse complement strand
TGTTATAATTACGCAAACGTTCCCAATTACCTATCCTTTGAACATTTAATAAATAAAAAAGCGAGCCTCTTCATTAGAAACTCGCTTCTCAATTTATTTAATTTTTTGAAACTATTTTTTTAGAAATAGAAGTAGTAAACCAAAAGTTGCTGCAAGCTGGCCTATCCAAAATATAAACATCCACTTAATAATATCTGCTTTTGCTTCTGAAAGGTCTTGCTTTCTAGCAAGTGCATCCTTTTTTCCTACGTATTTCTGTTCTGCTTTTGCTTCGAAATACTCAATAACAATTGCTGCTTCCTGTTCGGAAAACTTTTATTTGAATATTTCGAAAATTTTTAATTCTAAAGCACTCATCGAGAATATAATTGTAAAACGAATGCTGTAAATATTTGCTTTCGCTGAAGGGTTTATATTTTACACAAACAAATCCTGATATAATTTGCCACCAGGTACCACTGAATAATGGCTTAAATCTGTGATGCCTTCTGCTTCAAATACCGCCTCGTCAATAAATGTGTTACCAGTGCATTGTGCGGCTGGTTGGCGTAAAATATAATATGCGGCATCTGCTAAAATATCTACCGTACGGCTCATTTTAGCCAAAGCTTGACCGCCTAATAAATTACGAACCGCAGCAGTATCAATAGTGGTTCGTGGCCACAGCGCATTACTTGCAATTGGGATATTTTTAAATTCTTCGGCCCAACCAATTGCCATCATGCTCATATTGTATTTTGTAAGGGTGTATGCAATATGATGTCCAATCCATTTTGGGGCAAGATTAATGGGCGGTGAAAGGGTTAAAATATGGCCATTACTACTCTTTTTAAGATATGGGATGCAAGCTTTGGTCATTAAAAATGTGCCACGCACATTAATGCTGTGCATGAGGTCAAATCGCTTGCTTTCTGTTTGCTCAGTACCTGTAAGTTGTATAGCAGAGGCATTGTTAATTAAAATATCAATACCGCCAAATCTATCAATGGTTTGTTGTACGGCTGAGGCAATTTGTTCTTCGTTTCTAATATCTAATTGAATTGCCAAAGCCTTACTGCCAGTAGCTTCTATTTCTACGGCGGCAGAATAAATTGTACCACCAAGTTTGGGATTTTCTTCTGTGCTCTTTGCTGCAACTACAATATTGGCACCCTCTTTAGCCAAACGAAGCGCCATGGCTTTACCAATGCCTCTACTTGCACCAGTAATAAATACGGTTTTATTTTTAAATGACATAGCAAACAAGTTTGTAATTGCAAGTTACAAGTTTCGGGATTCAAGTTTCAAGAAACAAAATGCAAGTAACCTGTAACTTACAACCAGTAACTAGATATTCCAACCCAAAAACTCACTAATAATGGCTTCTGTTTCTTTGCAAGCTTTATCTAGATTATCGTTTAAAATATTTTTGTTAAAGTGGTGTTTAAACGAAATTTCGTAAGCGGCTTTATTTACTCTTGCATGTAAGCTTTCTTCGGTTTCTGTGCCACGGCTAGCAAGGCGAATTTTTAATTCATCTACACTTGGTGGTTCTATAAATAAACTAAGTGAATTATGAGGAAACTGTTCCTGTACATGAATAGCACCTTTAACATCAATATCAAGCATCGGTGTTCTGCCTTCTGCCCAAATTCTATCTAGTTCTGTTCTTAAAGTGCCATAATATTTGCCTTCATATACCATTTCCCATTCTATAAAAGCATTGGTTTGTATTTTGTTTTGAAAGTCATCGGCGCTTAAAAAATAATAGTCAACACCATCTTTCTCTTGCCCACGTGGCTGCCTTGTAGCCGCTGAAATAGAGAACGCCAAAGATGGGTATTTATGTAATAAATACTTAGTAATTGATGTTTTGCCAGCGCCAGATGGTGCTGTAATGATGATAAGCTTATTCGCCATATCTGCAAATATTGTTAGGTTTTGGTTAAACACAAATCTTTTCTTATTAAAACATGCCGCGTAACAAATTTTTGGGATAGTTTTGAAGTATGCCATTCTCATTTACTTCACTTAGCCCCACTATCATTTACTTTCTTATTGGTGCTGCTTTGGTGTTAAATTGTACAAGGTTTAAACGCGAATAGTTTCCTTTTTCTTCTACATTATTTAATAGGCGACTAAAAGTCGAAAATTTTTGAAAAAATATTTTTTTACTGTGCAGGAATGACACATATTTGCACAAGAATGTGTAATAAATACACATTATCGCAAACGGTTTCTAAAGCTATGTGACAATTTTTTATTTCTTAATAATCGCATATTACGGTGCGTTTTATTCAAGACGATGCCCTTAAAAAAATGACGGACAACGCCAAAATATTGATGCTTTAGCCTAGAAACTTATTACAACACGCATTTCTGAAAAAGCCTAACGATACACTTTAACACGTAAATCATCAATTATGAATTTAAAACGATTGCTAATCGCTGCTCTGGCTTTTTGCTTTGCAACCTTAGCAAATGCTCAAGAGAAAACAGTTGCTGGAAAAGTAACAGATGCAAAAGATGGCTCTGCAATGCAAGGAGTCTCTGTTTTTGTAAAAGGATCTACCCAAGCCGCACAAACTGGTGTTGATGG
>JAYWCY010000138.1:0-4405 GCA_043780175.1 Chitinophagales bacterium | reverse complement strand
TGTTATACCTTCCTTTTTACAAATGTCCAAGGCAGATTCCAATTTACCCCCAAACCCTTTATCTTGATATAAATAATCCATTTTTAATTTGGCAGCTCTACGTTCTACCATTTTGGTGTTTTCTGTAGTTACAATACCAATTTTTATGCCTGCACGTTGTATTAAATTAAAACCCATACCATCGTGTGTATTAAACTTTTTAAATTCATCACCGCTTTCTGTATAATACATACCTGCATCTGTCATCACACCATCAACCTCGCTTAAAAAAACTTTTATATTGCTGAACATAATATCAACTTAAATAGAAAAATAGATGTGCTAATGTACCTAAACAGCCACTAAAGCAGCAGTTGGAAACTCAACCACCATCACTTGACCCAAACTTTTTAATTGCACATACACTTTTCTTTTGCCGGTGCGTAATACCGTACCTTCTTGATCTTGAAACACCCCATTATTAACTCTTACCTTAGTATCTTGCTTAAATCCTTCTGATGAAATGATATTAATTTCAGCCTTTTCTTCTTGTAAATAACGTTTAATAACGTCAATTTCTTCGTTTCTTATTATTGCTGGTTTACCTAAATAATGTACAAAATTTAAAGCCCCATCCGTCATTAAAACTTTCAATCTTTCGGAGACATAATTAATATTTACAAAAATATACGATTTAAAAAGAGGCTCTTCTACTATTTTTTTTCGATCGCTCCATTGCTTTAGGATCTTTTGAACAGGACACCAAACATCAATTTCTTTTTTGAGTAAAGCTGTATTTACCTTTTTCTCCCAACGTGGTTTCGTGTAAATAACAAACCATTTTTTTTCTTCAGTACCTAGGTTTTCAACATTTTTTTCCATAATTTCCATACTACCGTTTTGTTTTTTGTGACATCTGTAATCGGTATTATTCTCCAAAATCAGGGGTATTACGCTATTGCTGGGGCAATTTAAGGTAGTTTATGATTTAATGAATGAAAAATATAACAGCCGTAGTTTTGTATACTATAAAATACATATTTTATGTCAAAAAAAACGCATCCATTTTACTGAATGCGCTTTACAATATAAAAAATAATTATTTAACTAACGCTACAGGATTTTTTGCTGTAATCATATTACTTACAATTTTCACAGTTTCGTCTATATACAAATCTGTTTTTATAAGTTTTAACCAATTTTGATATACATCTTGCTTGGTTTTATAAGGATTATTATAAAATTTGTCGTAATCAGATTGTAACACTGACACATTCATAGAATCTTTTAATTTAATTAAAGTATTAATGTGTGTTGATGTGGCACGTAATTGCTTTTGAGCGGCTTTGTATTTATCAATTTGTAGGTTGATGGGTGCATCATTATTTTTAGCTAATAATTCTACATTACTTTTAATCATATTAAAAGTGGTATCTAGTTTTAACTTTTGCTTTTCCGAATTAATTACACCATCGAAACCACCATATGTTTGTATCGGTGCTTTGGTAATTTCATCCCAAGGCAAGGCAGATTTATTTTCTTTCTCTCTGTATTTTGATAACTCATAAATATCTGGCAACACAATATCAGACTCAACACCTTTTAACTGTGTGGAACCGCCGTTTACACGGTAAAATTTTTGGAAGGTTAATTTTACCGAACCAAATTCCGTACGGTCTGAGAAATAATCTAAACGCTTACCTAGCGGTACGCTACGTTGTACAGTGCCTTTACCATAAGTAGATGTACTACCTACTATCACACCACGCTTATAGTCTTGAATAGCAGCAGCAAATATTTCGCTAGCACTTGCACTAAACTCATTTACCATTACTGCCAAAGGCCCATCATATAAAACGGATTGATCTTTATCATCCATTACCGTGCTTTTACCATCTCTATCCCGTACCTGCACCACAGGCCCTTGCTTTATGAATAGACCTACCATCTGTATTACTTCGTACAGAGAGCCACCACCATTATTACGCAAATCAATCACAATACCATCTACCTTTTCTTCTTTTAATTTTTCTACCTCCTTTGCAACATCTACACTACTTCTTGCACCCTTAGGATCTTCGAAATTGGCATAGAAATCTGGCAATAAAATATATCCAATTTTTTTATCGCCATTTTTCACAACAACACTGCGAGCAAAACCTTCATCTTGTACAATTTCGTCTCTTAGTATGGATACTGTTTTATAAGTACCATCCGTTTTTTTAAGTGTCAATTTTACTTCCGTGCCTTTATTGCCGCGAATTAATTTAACTGCATCTGTTACATCAAACCCAGATATATCAACCATTTCATCTTTACCACCTTGACCAACTTTAACAATAATGTCGTTGGTCATGATTTCACCATTTTTAAAAGCTGGCCCACCTGGTACCAAACTCATAATTTTTATGCTACCATCTTGTTGCTCTTGTAACTGGGCACCTATACCGTAAAAACGACCGCTCATTTGCTCGTCAAAAGCACGTTTTTCTACGGGTGCAAAATAATCTGAATGCGGATCCATCGCATTTGTAATCACATTAATAAATACATTAAACCGTTCGTCTTCTGTAAATTTCACTTTAATACGGTTGTACGTTCTATCTAGTGCTTTTAATACACTTCCTCTTGCATCAGCTTCAAGCTGCACATCCGTTTTATTAATAATACTATCAACTTTACTCTTGCTTCGTTCTTCTATTAAATTGGTATAACGTTCTAGCGTTAAGTATTTTAAACGTTTGCGCCATCTGTCTTTTCGGTCTGCTTCGTTGGTTGCATAAGTCAATTTTTCAGGATCTGTAACTAAAGTTTCATCTACTTTAAAATCAAAAGGCTTGCTTAAAATATTTTTGTAAATAGCAATTACTTCAGCGGTTCTTTTGTCGTAAATAGCATTAGTAGCTGGTACAAATTTTAACTCAGAAGTAGCTTTTATTTCATCATCAATAATAGTTTCATATTTCTTAAGTGCATCAATATCAGACTTTAAAAACAAGCTTTTATCACCGTCTAGCTCCTCAATAAACTTTTTAAATACTTCTTTAGAAAAAGCATCGTTTAAGGGCTTAGGGCTGTAATGCTGCTCCTCTAACAATTGACCAATAGCTGCTAATAATTTCTGTTTTTGAGTCGTAGGTACTGGATTTGGATTAACCCCTTTAAATGCAAAAAATGCACCAGCGAAAGCGACTATGATTAATAGCACCCAACCTTTTTTCTGTATCATAAAAGCAACAATTTTATTCATAATAATACATCAAATATAAATGATTAAAGTTTCAGACAACTGATAAAGAAACGCTAAGATATTAGAATGGTGAATTAGGATATAAAGTTGTTTTAACAATAGATAGGATATAAACTTTAAAAACAAACAATCATGATTTACATTCGCCATCATTAACAAATATGCAATATGGATGTAAAAATAGAAAATAGCTGGAAGGAGCTACTAAAATCTGAGTTTACCAAACCGTATTTTTTACAAGTAGCTACCCATTTAAAAACCGAAAAAATAACTGGGACAACCATTTACCCGTCTGGTCAGCTCATTTTTAGTGCATTTAATACAACACCATTTACCAAAGTAAAAGTAGTTATTCTTGGGCAAGATCCTTATCACAATCCTAATCAAGCAATGGGCTTAAGTTTTAGTGTGCCAGACGGTGTGCCACCGCCACCTTCTTTGGTGAATATATACAAAGAATTGCATACAGATATTGGTATGCCAATACCTAAAACTGGCAACCTTACACCCTGGGCTTTGCAAGGCGTATTGCTATTAAATGCAGTGCTTACAGTGCGTGCGAATGAGCCAGCTAGCCATTCAAAAATTGGTTGGATGCACTTTACTGATGCTGTAATTAAAAAAATTTCTGACGAAAAAACAAACGTTGTTTTTGTTTTATGGGGCAAATTTGCGCAAGAAAAACAAGTACTTATTGACGAGACCAAACATCATGTATTGAAGGCCGCACATCCTTCGCCTTTAAGTGCTTACAATGGTTTCTTTGGTTGTAAGCATTTTAGTAGAATTAACCAATTACTTGTAAAAAACGGATTAGACCCGATAGACTGGAACTTAAACAATTAATTACATATTCAATAAACCAAAGCGTATGTCTGCAAAAAAAGATAATATATTCATCGCTATTTTTGCCCGTATTTGGGCTTTCTGGGGCTTGATAAGTTTTACAGTAACGTTTTTAATTATTGTAATTCCATCACTACTAACTAAGCTACTACCAAATCCAAAAGGCATGTATTGGTTTATAAAAGTGTCCCAATTTTGGATGGCAAGTTGGCTATATATGGTTGGTTGCCCTATGAAAGTAGTGGGTAAACAAAATTTTAAAAAAGGAGATACCTATATTATTACTTATAACCATAATGCATTGTTAGATGTGCCATTATCTGCACCATT
>JAYWCY010000137.1:0-5954 GCA_043780175.1 Chitinophagales bacterium | reverse complement strand
CTTTAATAATTGTGTAATTCGCTATGGTGATATGAAGAAGCAATTGGCAGAAGATATGATTGGTTTTATTACACCAATTAGAGAAAAAGCTGCTGATATTCAAAGTAATAAAGAACTATTAAGCAAAATAATTAAGCAAGGGGCTGAAAAAGCTAGAGAAAGTGCATCAGCAACTTTAAAAGAAGTAAGACAAGCCATTGGGATGAATTATGTCTGAACCACGATACCCCAACCCTAAAGGGAGTTAAACACAATTGGTTTTTGTTAGAAAAATATCGTTGATATTATCTACTTTCATCGCTCAAAGAATTTTAATTTTTCATACATTAAATAATTTCCCCTTCAGGGGATTCAGGGGCATGGCAAAGTCAAAAAAACCAAAACACGTAGCAATAGCAGGTAATATAGGTGCAGGTAAAACTACCTTAACCGAAATGTTGAGTAAACATTACAAATGGATACCTCAGTTTGAAGATGTAGATCATAACCCTTATCTGATGGATTTTTACGAGGATATGCCTCGTTGGAGTTTCAATTTGCAAATATATTTTTTAAATAGTCGTTTAAACCAGTTGTTAGAAATTCAACGTGGTACAGAAACAATTATTCAAGATAGAACGATTTATGAAGATGCCAACATTTTTGCGCCTAATCTACATGATATGGGCTTAATGAGCAAACGTGATTTTGAGAACTACTTTCAGTTTTTTCAAACACTGAAATCGATGGTAGAACCGCCAGATTTATTAATTTATCTAAAAGCATCAGTACCCACATTGGTAGCCCAAATACAAAAACGTGGCAGAGAATATGAAGAAAACATTCGCTTAGATTACTTGAAAAAACTAAATGAATATTACAATAAATTTATTACTAGCTATAACGAAGGACCAGTGTTGATTATTGACTGCGATAAAAATAAATTTGCAGAAAATGAAGAGCATTATGGCGAGATCATCACAAAAATAGATAGTCAATTATTTGGTTTATTTTAGATTTTGTATAAGTGCCCATGCTATGCTAATTTTTAATAGCCCATGGGCACTTATACAAAAAATAGACCTTATTACACGTTAGGCGCAGCTAGTAAAATATCGGCACTTACCCCCAATTTATATCGTTCAAAATTATCAATAAAAGATTGTGCTAGTTTTTTTGCGGCTTTGTCATAATCTGTTTTATCTGCCCATGTATCACGTGGATGTAATAATTCTTTAGGTACATTAGTACAATAATTTGGCATTTGTATGCCAAAAATGGGATGCTTTTCAAAAGCAACAGTTTCAAATTCATTATTTAAAACTGCTGTAATCATCGCTCTTGTAATAGATAGATTTATACGATTACCTACACCATATCCACCACCACTCCAGCCTGTGTTTATCATCCAAACACTTACATCGTGTGCTTCCATCTTTTCGCCCAGCATTGTTGCATAAAAGGCGGGATGTAATGGCATAAAAGGTGCTCCAAAGCAAGCGCTAAAAGTACTTTTGGGTTCTGTAATACCCGTTTCGGTGCCCGCAATTTTTGCAGTGTACCCACTTATAAAGTAATACATAGCCTGCGCTTTACTTAATTTACTAATAGGTGGCAATACACCATAAGCATCGCATGTTAAAAAGAAAATATTTTTAGGTAGACCACCAATACTAGGCTTTGCTATATTATCAATAAAATTTATAGGATAACTAACTCTTGTATTTTCAGTAATTGACTTATCGATGAAATTTATTATATTAGTATCATCAAAAAAAACAGTATTCTCTACCAATGCCCCTCTTCTAATAGTTTTAAATATTTCAGGCTCTTTTTGCTCATCCAAATCTATCACTTTAGCATAGCAACCACCTTCAAAATTAAAAACCGAGTTATCTGTCCACCCATGCTCATCATCGCCAATTAACTGTCGGTTTGGATCAGTACTCAAGGTTGTTTTACCAGTACCACTTAATCCAAAAAATACAGCAACGTCGCCTTGCTTACCAATATTAGCACTACAATGCATACTCAATACTTTATGTTGATACGGTAACACAAAGTTTAAAACAGAAAATATCCCTTTTTTTATTTCGCCGGTATAGCCGGTACCACCTATAAGAATCGTTTTATGAACAAAAGAAATAATTGCAAAATTTTGTTGGTGCGTACCATCAATTTTTGAATCGGCTTTAAATTCTTGTGCTTGTATTATATGCCAATCGGGCTTAAAATTATCCAATTCTGATTCCTCTGGGCGAATAAACATATTATAAACAAATAGATTTGAAGAAGGCTGCTCATTTATTACCCTAATATTAACTCGATAATTTGCATCCGCGCAAGCGTAGGCATCACGTATCCATATGTCATCTTTTTGGCCTAAATAGTTTAACATTTTTTCTCTTAATATAAGAAAATATTGCTCGTCGATAGGGATATTAAAATTATTCCAATCGATACTATTTGCGCTTATTTCATCTTTAACGATAAACTTATCTTTTGGACTACGACCTGTAAATTTCCCTGTTTTAATACATAAAGCACCAGTATTGTTTAGCACTCCTTCTTCTCTAGAAAGTGTTTGTGCTATTAATTCTTTGGGGCTTAATTGGTAATGCACACTGCATTGATTAAACATGTCAAAGTTGAAAATTGTAGAAGTTGGCATTAAACTAGTAGCATATGGCATATTAACGAACGTTTGTTAGTTTTACGAAAATAGTAAAACTATTGAGACCACAAATAGAAATATTTTAGGCTGCAACCATCCATAATAGATAAAATTGCGCTTTTAAAGTAGTATACTGTTTCTATAACTAGTATTTTCACCCCCTAAATATGATTACTCCACAAACCATAGAACAAATTAAAAACCGCCTCGATATTATTGATGTTGTGGGCGAGTTTGTGAAGTTAAAAAAACGGGGAAGTAACTATATTGGTAACTGCCCTTTTCACAACGAGAAAAGCCCTTCTTTCACAGTATCGCCAGCCAAAGAATTGTACAAATGTTTTGGCTGTGGCAAAAGTGGCAATACCATTACGTTTGTAATGGAACACGAAAAACTCACTTATGTAGAAGCATTGCGCTGGCTAGCCACTCGTTATAATATCGAAATTGAAGAAACACAGGTAAGCGAGGCACAAAAGCAACAATTTGCTGTTGCTGATAGCTTGTATGTGATTAACAGCTTTGCGGCTAAGTTTTTGGATACACAATTGTTTGATACACAAGATGGGCAGGCAATAGCCATGAGTTACTTAAAAGAGCGTGGTTTTAGAGAAGACATTATTAAGAAATTTCAAATTGGTTACAATCCTCTAAGTAGAGATACGCTGACAAAAGCCTTAATTGCCAATCAATTTAATAAAGAATTACTACCAAAAACTGGCTTGGTTACAGTACGCAACGAGACAGAAATGGTAGACAATTACCGGGGTAGAATTATTTTTCCAATTCATGGCAATACAGGTAAAATTATTGGCTTTGGTGCAAGGGTTATTGGTAAGGCCGAGAAAGCCCCAAAATACATCAACACACCAGAGAATGATATTTATGTAAAAAGTAAAATCCTCTATGGCTCTTATTTTGCAAGAGTTGCCATAGATAAAGCTGATGAATGTTTGTTGGTGGAAGGCTATACCGATGTGGTGAGTTTACACCAAGCAGGTATAGAAAACGTAGTCGCCAGTGGTGGTACATCGCTTACTATAGACCAATTACGATTGGTTAAAAAATACACGAGTAATCTTACCATTATTTATGATGGTGATAGTGCTGGTGTAAAAGCTGCTTTACGTGGTTTAGACATGGCTTTAGAAGAAGGCTTAAATGTAAAATTGGTATTAATTCCTGATAAAGAAGACCCTGATAGTTATGTCAATAAAGTAGGTGCTGCTGGTTTTAAAGATTTTATTGCGGCTAATAAAAAAGACTTCATTCTGTTTCAGCTAGAGGTAATGCTAAAAGATGCCGGTAGTGATGTCACCAAAAAAAGTAATTTGGTAAATCAGATTGCTGAAACAATTAGTAAAATTAATAAAGCCGAAGATTTTACTAAGCAGCAAGAGTACATTAAGCAATGTTCGTCTATTTTAAAAATTGATGAAGGCGGTTTAATTACGCTGGTAAATAAATACAAACGAGATAAGGTAACCAAAGACGAGAAAAGGCAACACCAACCATCGTTTGAAGATTTAAATGCAGCATTTGTAGAGCAACCAGAAGATGTTTTAAGCGATAACTCTTTTTTACTAAATGTTGATGAAAAGCACGAACGCAATGTGTTACGCATTCTACTTGAATTTGGACTAAACCTATTTGATGAGCAACAAACTGTAGCTGATTATGTGTTTAAAGAAATGGAAGGATTTCATTTTGATAATCCACAACTTGAGTTGATGCTAGAAATGTTTCGCTTGCAATACAGAGATGGTTTGCAACCTAATACCAAATCGTTTTTGTACAATGAAGATGAAACCATTAGAAACTTAGCGATTTCTATCACTATTTTTCCGTATGAGTTAAATGCCGGGTGGGATAATTTGATTGATGGCAAAAAAATTACCGGTCAAGATAATAGCCACCAAGATGTCATTATGAGCTTGAACTATTACAAGCTACGCAAAATAAAAAAGATGTTTGACCAGAACCAATACGATATGGAACACGCAGATATGGATGGGCAAATGCAGTTGATAAAAATTCACAAGCATTTAAAAGATATGGAGCAACAGATTACTAAGCAATTGGGCACTGTTATTTTAAGGTAGGGTTAGATTTGATAAAAACGCTATCACACAGATAAAAAATAGATTATCGCAGATAAAAAATAAAATCCGTTTTGAATCCATACCAATCAGCGTCATTAGCGTTCCCACCTCTTGACCTATTTCTGACACAATGCCACTTGCAACCCCACACCTATTTCCCCTGATATGACAGGCTTTATAGTTTGCTTTGCCCCTAAAATACCAAAACTGAAAATTTGGCTTAATTAAGGTTGATGGCACAATAATAGCTCGTCTTGAAAAAATTAAAATCATTAACTCAAAAATTAATAACTATGGCTTCTAAAAAGCTTAAAATCACCCCACTACACGATAGAGTGATAGTAAAAGCAGCTGCTGCTGAAGAAAAAACTGCTGGTGGTATTATCATACCTGATACTGCAAAAGAAAAACCACAACGTGGTGTTGTTGTTGCCGCTGGTGCTGGAAAAAAAGATGAACCAATGACAGTTAAAGTTGGCGATGAAGTGTTATACGGCAAATATGCTGGCACTGAAATAGCTGTTGAAGGTCAAGATTTGTTGATTATGAGAGAGAGCGATATTTTAGCAATCGTTTAAGACATTGTCTGAACGAGGGTTTTGTAAGATTTTATTGATTAAGGTGATTATTTCTAATTACAAAAAATTATGAAAAATCTATTTAATCCGTCTAAATCATTGTTCAGACAAAGTACAAGCCGTACAAGTGTGCGATGCAACGAAGTTTAATTACTAACCGAAAGCTGGTCACAAAAAATTTTAAAATAACAATTTTAAATTTCAAATAAAAAGAAATGGCAAAACAAATTTTCTTCGACATCGAAGCAAGAAATAGAATGAAAAAAGGCGTGGACACATTGGCCAACGCAGTTAAAGTAACCCTAGGACCTAAAGGTCGTAATGTGGTTATTGAGAAAAAATTTGGTGCACCACAGGTAACTAAAGATGGTGTTACTGTTGCTAAAGAAATTGAATTAGAAGATCCTATTGAGAATATGGGTGCTCAGATGGTGAAAGAAGTTGCTAGCAAAACCGCAGATATTGCTGGTGATGGTACAACTACTGCAACTGTTTTAGCTCAAGCTATTATTAGCGAAGGTTTGAAAATGGTTGCTGCTGGTGCTAATCCAATGGATTTAAAGCGTGGTATTGATAAAGCAGTTTCTTTAATTGTTGAAAACTTACGCAGTCAGAGCCAGA
>JAYWCY010000136.1:0-6645 GCA_043780175.1 Chitinophagales bacterium | reverse complement strand
CATTACACATCCCGCAACTATTGCAGCATTTGATGTCTGGGCTGCACAACAAATGGCTCCTTATGTTATAAAAGAAGCCGCGTTATTGTTTGAGGCTGGGAGTACTGAAGGTTTGGATGCCATTATTGGGGTTACAGCACCTAATACATTGCGCATTCAAAGGGTAATGCAACGTGATACAATTAGTAGAGATATGGTATTGCAACGCATGGATAAGCAAATTAGTGATACTATTAAAATGCGTTTGTGCGATTATATCATTACAAATGATGAACAACAATTATTAATACCACAGATAGTGGCAATTGATGCGATAGTTAATAGTCGATAGTTAATGGTCCATTGATCATTGATTATTGTTCGTTGTTACTAGATGATATCAGTTATATAATATTTTTTCTTTGAGACTTGAAACTTCCTATATGATACCTTATTGGTTAAGCAGAACAGAATTATTATTAGGTGAAGAGCAAGTAGCTACACTTATGCAAAAAAACGTATTAGTGGTAGGGCTTGGTGGCGTGGGTGGTATTTGCGCCGAGATGATTGCAAGAAGTGGTGTGGGTAAAATGACCATTGTAGATAATGATGTGGTTGACTTGAGTAACTGTAACCGACAGATACCTGCATTGCATTCTGAAGCTGGTAAATTAAAGGCTGCGGTAATGGCTAAGCGTTTACAAGATATTAATCCTAATTTAGAGTTAACAGTACTGCCCATATTTATCCAAGATGAAGTAACAATGAAATTGCTTGACGAAGGCAATTTTGATTATGCGGTGGATTGCATCGATACACTTGGTCCCAAAGTACAGTTTATAAAAGCTTGTAAAGAAAAAAACATATCCATTATTACATCGCTTGGTGCGGGTGGGAAAATGGATCCTACGTTGATACAGATAACAGATATTTCTAAAACCTACCAATGCACACTTGCAAAATATGTACGTAAGCGCTTGCATGAAGTAGGTATTTATGACGGATTAACTGTTGTATTTAGTCCTGAACCCATTGACCCAGAAAGGGTAGTGGTAACAGAAAAAGCATATCCCAAAAAATCGGTTATTGGAACTATTAGTTATATGCCTGCTATTTTTGGTTGCATGATGGCTAGTGTGGTGATTAGGGGGTTATTAGACTAATTAGATAGGCAATAATAAATTAATATCTTGAATTATACTTCGGCAGCATAATTTTATGCCTGACGTAAGAAACGCATAATTATATAATATAATTAAATGTATTTGGAGATAATACATCCATTACCAACTGCTTCATTCTTTTCTGGTGTTTACCGTTACATTCTTTAAACTTATGTCTTAAGGTTCTTGCTATTACTGAAAAAATACTCATTTTATTCAGCCATTTTAAACTTTAAAATTGGTTCTAAAATTTCAATTATGCAATAATAAATGTGGATATTTCCTTAATCATATAAGCAAATCATTTTTTGATTATTTTACTACTATTAAATAAATATTTTGCAGTAATTTTTAAGATAGAATAATAATTTGTTTTATTATAACATAGTATGACTATATTGCAATTGTATTGTTTAAGTAGAATGTAGGCATTACATAAAACCAATTATATGATTGCATCAAATTTGTCTCCTCAAAAAGTATTTCTATTTACTAATTATTTTTATTTTTTCTTAAAGTTTTATAGCTTGCCATTACTAGTTGGGCTTATAAGTGTTCAAGTGGTGAAAGGGCAAGTAGCCACTGTTAAGTGGGGACTTACCGTAAACTCTAGCCCAGCTAATTCTGGGAATATTACTGGATTATCACAAATTGGAGGTGCTGGCATAGGTACAATGTCGTATACTTCAAATGGTGTTAGTTCAACTAAATGGGCTACACCGGGGCTCGATATCAATAATTATTATCAATTTGCAGTTAGTCCTAATTCTGGTTACGATTTGACGATAACTAATATAACAACTACTAATAGTCTATCTAGTCTTACTGCAACTGGGCAAATTCAATATTCTTATAGTTCATCTTTTAATTCACCTGTTAATTTGAATGGAACCTTTGCGCTATCCAACGCTTCAACAACGACTTCTTTTAATGCACTTTCAGTAATTGTTCCCAATGCACAAACTTTGTACGTTAGAATTTTTGTTTATAATGATATAGATGATAAAATAACAGGATCTCAAACAATAAGATGTAAGGATTTTACTATTTCTGGAATTACTTCCAAAGCTTGCACCCCAAATACAATTAGCGGCTTAGCGCCTACTAATACCCGCACTTTGGGTAATCCCGACTATTTTTTAAATGCGACAGCAATATCTGATTCTATTACTTATTCTAGCTCAAATCCGTTGGTTGCTGCTGTTACATCTGGCGGTAGGGTTACGATTGTTGGTGAAGGTACTGCCACTATTACGGCATTTGCTGCAGCAAATGGTGCTTATTGCGCTGGAAGTGCTACGCAAACTTTAACCGTTAAGCCTATAGCCAATCCTACAACTTTTACCGCAACAGCTTCAAGTTTTAACCAAATAAATCTTTTCGCTATTGCCAATGCTGCAACCAATAATATTGTGGTTGTCTATAATGCAACAAGTAGTTTTACAACGCCTCTCAATGGAAATATTGCACCATCTGAAGGTAAAAGTTTTGCTGATGGGATTGTTTTGTACAATGGTACTGCTAATGGCTTACACAATCATATTGGTGTAATTGCTAACTCGCAATATTATTATAAAATATTTTCTTACGATGCGAATAACTATTATTCTTCAGGACTTATAGCCAATGCAGTTACACCTGTTTTTGCATCTGATATTGCTACAACTGCCATGAGTAATATTACTAATATTACAGGCTCAAGTGGTGGCACAATTACATCAGTAGGCAATGCTGCACTTATTACAGCACGCGGGGTGGTATATGGTACTGTCGCTAGTCCCACGTTTGCTAATTCGGCAACCACCAATGGCACAGGAACTGGCGAGTTTGTGGCTTCATTAACAGCATTAAATGCGCAAACTCTATATTATGTACGTGCTTACGCAACCAACGCTGCTGGTACAACTTATGCGGCAAGTGAAGTAAGTTTTAGAACATTATCTAACCCGCCAACTGCACAGCCAACAAGCATAAGCGTTACGTCATCTACTACCACCGGTGCAAGTATTTTATTAACAGGTAATGCTACATTTCCTGCTATGGGGGCAGTGAAAGCTGGTTATTTATTAATCTATTCTACTTCAATACCTGCATTAGTTGCAAGTCCAAATGGCGTTGCACCAGTAAATGCTATTTCCGTAGGATCGCAAGTTGCTATTACCGAAATGAATGCACCCAATGCGCCAAGTGTTACTGGAACTTTAATGACAGCTCTACTACCAAAAACGACTTACAATATATTGATCGTTCCGTATACTTGGGATGGTGCAAATACGAATACTTATAATTATTATGTAACAAATGCCAAAACAACTTCATTTACAACACTGGTTTCAATACCGTATTCCAATGATTTTGAAAATAATGTTAGTGAATGGCTTTTAGGTAGTACTTCGCCTAATGGTTGGTACATAGGAAATGCCACTAATAACGGTGGTACTAAAGCCATGTATATCTCTACAATTGCTAATGCAGGTAGTAACAACTCTTATGGTTTAGCACCTGGTGGAACAATTAGTATGGATGCTTCGATACGAGTAGATTTAACGAATGTAACAGCCGCATCTTTAGCTTTTGATTGGAGATGTGTTGGGGAAATTGGTTTTGACTACGGTGAGGTATATATTAATATTGGTAGCGCTGATATCTTGATAAGCAATCCAAAAGAGTTTCATAGTAGCTCCGTTTTTGCAAATAGAAAAATTTCTTTAACTGCTTATGTAGGTAATATTGCTACCATAAAGTTTAGATGGATAAATGATAATAGTAATACATTTACTATGCCATTTGCAGTTGATAATGTAGCAATTACTGAAGGCGATGTCCCTTTAGTTGCTACTACCACTATAAGTGCTATTGCAATAAATTCAGCTACTACTGGCGGTAGTGTTACAAATGACGGCGGTAGTTTGGTAACTGCAAAGGGGGTTGTATATGGCACTAAACCACTACCAACACTTTCAAATAATGTCATATCTACTAATGGTGGTATAGGTGCATTCGTATCAAATGTAACTGGCCTTCTAGATAATACCACCTACTATGTGAGAGCTTATGCAACAAATGCCAATGGTACGTCATATGGTTCGGGATTGAATTTTACAACAAATTCAGTTGGACAGCCAATTATGGGTGCTACTACAAGTATTACATCTAGTGGATTTACTGCTAATTGGGGTGTAGTTACTGGCGCAAATCTTGGATATCAGTTAGAGGTAAGTACGTCTACAAACTTTTCAAATGGTACAATATTGTCTGAAGGTTTTGAAGGTGCAACTTTTCCACCAACAGGTTGGACAAATGCTAGCTGGTCAAGAAGTATTAACGCAGGCGATGTGAAATCTGGCAACGCAGCCGCGACTGCTTCTTCGGCAAATGGTACATTAACTACCCCTGCAGTAGCATATCCAACGGCCATAACATTTTATTTGGGAAGGACCAATAATGCAACAGCAAAAACATTAACTGTTGAAGTTTCAATTACAAGTCAGTTTACTGACTTTGCTACTGTTGCTACCTACGATCATACAAATGTTCCTGTTAGTACTTATAACCAATATACAATAAATCTTTCCGCTTATGCATCTGAACCTATTGTATATATAAGATTTGTAAAATCTTCTTCAACATTATCACTGTGGCGTTTGGATGATGTTATTGTCTCAAATGTTTCAACTTTAGTTAGTGGTTATAATCCTAAAATCATTCCTGAGCAAGCTTCAAATAGTTTGCCTGTTACTGGGCTTAATGCTAATACCACGTATTATTATAGATTGAATGCTTTAGCAAATAATAGTACATCTTTTAGTGCTTCAAGTGTTGCTGTAAATACATACAAAGCTACTAGTACTGCCGATCATAGATCTAAAGCCATAGGTGCATTTAGTGATGTAGCTAATTGGGAATATAATCATACGGGAAATGCTTATATCGATGCTATACAATTACCTATTAGTACTAATAATATCACTATTACGCATCCTATGACTCTGGACATAGATTATACAGTAGCAAGTGGTAAAACGTTTACATTAGGTAATGGTGGTAGTTTAATAGTTGCCCCAAGTAGTACCTTAACCATTGCAGGTAATGCAGATTTTGGTGGTCAAAGTGTGACATTACAATCTACTTCTATTACTAATGGTGGCGCAATAGGTACTATTACTGGTAGTTTAACTGGTGCAAGCAATGTTACCATCCAACGCTACACCCAAGCACAGCGCGGCTACCGCACTATTGCTAACCCTTTTAATTCACCACAAGCACTTAGCCAATTAACTAATACCATTCGCATCACTGGATTGAGTTCTAACAACGGCACTTATGGCACAACCACAGGTAGCCCATCTGCTTTTTATTATGACCCAACGCAACTTGCTGGTACATCTAGTGTGTTACAACCTATTACTGACGCTACATCCACAGCTAATTGGGGTGTTGGCAAAGCACTCTATGTATTTGTACGTGGATCCGGCACCCAAGGGTCAGCAGGACCTGGTAGCAGTAACTATGGCGGTACCATTAGCCCAGTTACACTTAGTATGTCTGGTGCTACTATTAACCAAGGTGATGTGCCTGTTAACTTGACTTATGGTAGCGGCACCAGCGATCATTATAACCTTATCGGTAACCCTTACCCTTGCCCAGTTAATTTAAAAGGTATCACTACGGTTGGTACTTTTAGCACAGTCTACGTATATAATCCTATTAAAAATATAGGTGCAAGTAATCAATTTAGTATAAGTGGCGGCTTTGATCAATACAACAACAATGGTACAACGGATATTATCATCCCAAGCCTCGGTGGCTTTTATGTGCTAGCAACAGCCAACGGACAAAGTATCACTTTCAAAGAAAGTAACAAAATAACGTCCATTACACCCAATGTCACTGTGTTTGGTGGAGGCACACCTACCCCAAGAATCAGATTGGCTATCACTACAGCTAATGGCAATGTAGATGACTTGCAGTTTGGCTTCAATGCCAATGCCACTGCCTTAGCCAGCGACTTATATGATGCGCCTAAACTCAGCAATAGCCTTTTTGATTTCTATAGTCTATCATCTGATAACAAACGCTTGGCTATTGATTATAGAAGTAGTACAACTATGGATAGCATTATCCCTCTAGGTATTACTACTAGTGTACCAGGTAATTATAGCATCAACTTGTCAGAGCTGAGCGGCTTGCCAAATACCAAATTGGTCTTGATGGATAAAAAACTGAACACCGTTACGCCATTAGCTAAAGTGGGTGACAGTTATAGTTTTAGCATTACTACAGATAGTAGCAGTTTTGGCAACCAACGCTTCCAACTAGGATTGTCTCAAAATGTGGTATTACCAGTACAACTGGTAGATATTACCGCACAATTACAAACCAACAAAACAGTAGCTGTTAGCTGGACAAGTGCAACAGAACTAAACCTTGCCTACTACAATGTACAACGCAGCACAGACGGAAGTAACTTTAGCACAGTAGGTAAAGTAGCTGCAACAGGTGC
>JAYWCY010000135.1:0-3439 GCA_043780175.1 Chitinophagales bacterium | reverse complement strand
GGTTGGCAAAGCCTATGCAACTAAACAGCAGCTACCCATTACAAACAAAGAGGAAATTATAGCCATTGGTAAGCAATTACTGCAAAACAATGAAGTAGCTGTTATTAATGCGCTAGAGATTTTGATAGAAGGCGTAGAAAATTCTAAACGCAAAGTAGTTTTGAATAAGGCCTTACAGGCCTATCTATTATTCCAAGAGTTAATTAGCTACTATGCAGCTATCCAGTTAATTGCGTGTATTCAAACAAAAGGCATTCATACATTCAAAGATTTACAAGCACTTATTCCTTCAAATTTAGAAAGAACAGAATGGCAAAATATTGGTGGACAATTAATACCTACAGCCGATGTAGAACAATTGAAAACCGCTATTAAATCTGGCGATATTGTTGGCTGGGATGCTGTACATCAATGGTACAAACAACAAGGTAATATTTACGAAACAAAGAAACTACACCATGCATTAGCTTGCCTTAGTAGCATCAAACATTGGGATTTACAACAACTATCCTATACACAATTCATCAACTTACTTAACGAAGCTGTAATTACCAAAGAATGGATCGTAAAAGGCATTTACACAGCAAGAGCCAAAGACTACGATAATCCGTTTAAGAAAATGGTGTACGATACTAACCAAGAAATGAATAACGTAATTGGTAAGCTAGACGATAATAGTTTTATTAATGAGCAGAATGAAGCATTGGTAGTGTTTAAAAAAGAAGTTGAAGCAATAATTAGAATAATTGGTTAAGGAAATATTGCATAATACCTTATGATTAATATTGAAAAAATAAAAATATACAACTCTTATAGGGGTGACGTCGACGGCTTCGGTCGAGCATCTAATAGAGATAAAAGAATTATAGATTCAAGTGAATTTAGCTTCATTGAAAGCATAATTCAAGACATTAAACTCATAGAAAAAGGATTGGCATCAGAAAATTATATTTCACTAGTAAATAAGAAGCTACTAGAAAATTGCAATGACATGGACACAATAAATTATTTAAAATCTTCTGCTATGAACTATTAAAAAACACATATAATTGTATAAAATAAAATAGGCTACTGAAATTTCAGTAGCCTATTTTTTAATATTATCTCAATCCTACAAGGTTTCTATAACTCACAGAATCTACAGTTCTTACTAGCTAATCAACCCTGCAAAGTGTTTTACTGTACGAACCAATTGGCTTACATAGCTCATTTCATTGTCGTACCAGCTAACGGTTTTTACCAATTGCGTATCGCCTACAGTAATAACTTTCGTTTGAGAAGCATCAAATAACGAACCGAAATGAGTGCCAATAACATCACTACTTACAATTTCATCTTCGGTATAACCAAAACTGTCGTTAGCAGCCGCTTTCATAGCAGCATTAATCTCATCAACAGTCACTTTTTTGGTTAAAATTGAAGTTAACTCGGTTAAAGAACCAGTAATCACTGGTACACGTTGCGCACTACCATCTAATTTACCTTTTAATTCGGGCAATACCAAACCGATCGCTTTTGCAGCACCAGTACTATTAGGAACAATATTAGCAGCAGCAGCTCTTGCACGACGCAAATCACCTTTTGGATGCGGTGCATCTAATGTATTTTGATCGTTGGTATAAGCGTGAATAGTGGTCATAAAACCAGTTACAATACCATAATTATCATTCATTACTTTAGCCATTGGCGCTAAGCAATTGGTAGTACAAGAAGCACAGCTAATCACAGTTTCGCTACCATCTAAAATACTGTGGTTCACATTAAACACTACTGTTTTCATTTCGCCAGTTGCTGGTGCAGAAATTACGACACGTTTAGCACCTGCAGCAATATGCAATTCAGCTTTCGCTTTATCAGTAAAGAAACCAGTGCTTTCAATTACCACATCAACACCATGTTCGCCCCATGGAATTTGTGCTGGATCTCGTTGTGCGTAAATTTTTACTTCATGACCGTTCACAATAATAGAACTATCAGTAGCAGTAACTTCTGCATTAAAACGACCTTGTGCACTATCATACTTTAATAAATGTGCTAATACGGCAGGACTAGTTAAATCGTTGATGGCTACAACATCAATACCTTCCATATTAAAAATTTGACGATACACCAAACGGCCAATACGTCCAAAACCATTAATAGCAACTTTTACCATGACTCTTATTTTTTATTTTAATTAAATACTTTTTTGCGTTAACGGTTGCGAAGGTAAAGTTTTGAGTAATACCATTAGTACACTAAATCTAAAGATTACTACCACAAGCGTTTGAAGTCATATTATTTTTAGGTTATCAGCATTGGTACTACTATTTAGCTGCTGTGGCGTCGCACACTTGTACGTTCCTATCACTTTTCAGCTTTACCTACCCAATATTGTTTGCCATAATACCTCACAGTAAGTCTTTTAATTCACAATAACGCACATTCGCTTTGTGGCTTATGTAGTAACAACTATTTTTGCGCCTCAAATTACAAACCACCATATTCATGCAAAGAGATACTTTGGTATTCGACCTCATCAACCAAGAATTGCAACGCCAACGCCATGGCATAGAATTGATTGCCAGCGAAAACTTTACATCGCTGCAGGTAATACAAGCAACGGGTAGCTGTTTAACCAATAAATATGCCGAGGGGTATCCGGGCAAACGCTATTATGCAGGTTGCGAAATTGTTGACCAAACCGAACAATTAGCCATTGATAGATTAAAACAAATTTTTAATATAGACTACGCCAACGTACAACCCCATAGTGGTGCACAAGCCAATGCAGCTATTGCTTTGGCGGTATTGCAACCTGGAGATAGAACCTTAGGTTTAGACCTTAGCATGGGCGGTCATTTAACACACGGCAGCTCTGTAAACTATAGCGGTAAAACATACGAAGCACATTTTTATGGCGTGGTAAAAGAAACTGGTTTAGTAGATTACGACATGCTTGAAAAACAAGCTCGTGATTTGAAACCAAAATTAATTATATGTGGTGCAAGTGCCTATAGCCGCGACTGGGATTATGCCCGTATTCGTGCGGTAGCTGATGAAATCGGTGCATTGGTTTGGGCAGATATTGCGCACCCAGCAGGTTTAATTGCCAAAGGTTTATTAAGCAGTCCTTTCCAACATTGTCATATTGTATCTTCTACCACGCACAAAACATTACGTGGACCTCGTGGCGGTGTGATTATGATGGGTAAAGATTTTGAAAATCCGTTTGGTCAAAAAGATCCAAAAGGCAACATCAGAATGATGAGTAGTTTGTTAGATCTTGCTGTATTTCCTGGTACACAAGGCGGCCCATTAGAGCATGTAATTGCTGCCAAAGCCATTGCTTTTGGTGAAATTTTAACCGATGAGTTTTTAGTGTATCAGCAACAAGTACAAAAAAATGCGCAAGCCATGGCCAAAGCATTTATGGATAAAGAATATGGCCTAGTAAGCG
>JAYWCY010000134.1:0-7740 GCA_043780175.1 Chitinophagales bacterium | reverse complement strand
CACACATTTTTTATCGTTTACTTTTAAAGCACTGGTATCTGCTCGTTCTCCTAAAATAAGGCTTAATGCGCCCATTAAAATACTTTTACCTGCCCCGGTTTCGCCAGTAATAATATTTAAACGGTTTGAGAATTGAATATCAATCTCATCAATAATGGCGTAGTTCTGTATGTGCAATTTTTTTAACACAGCTTGGAAAGAATTTTTTTAATGTCGTCAAAATTAGGTAAGCGCAGCTGCAAATCATCGCATTAATAAAATCATTTTAATTAGCTGGTTAACTACTCCCCTGTACACCTTGCGATACCAGATTTTGCCTTTTGATCTAATGAGTTTTTATACTCATGATCTTTCATATCTAAGCACTTTTGATAATAAGAAAGTGCCAATGCTTTTTTATTTTGTCGCTCATAAATTTCACCTAGTTGCAAGGCAGATCTGGCTGCAAAATATTCTTTTCTACTAAACCCAGTTTCTACTGTAGCAAGATAATATTTTATAGCTTCAGGATCATTGTGCAAATCATCATTAATACGAGCCAATCGATAATTATATTGTAATCTATCTTCTTCTTTTGTAAAACTTGCAAAACCCTTAGACATCAATATTTGTAACGCGTCATGGTTATAGCCACCATCATTTTGCAGTCTCGCTTTTAGCAAGGTAATGTTGGGCCAAACACTCGATTTGGCTTCTTGCAATGCTTGTTTATCAGCATCAGTATTCAGTGTACCCTTTTTTATAACATTGTTTTTTGCAGCTTCTGCCGCAGCCATATTACCTTGCAAATAATAACACCAACTTAGCTTTAAATAGGTATCTTTTACATAAAAATTACCTTTAAAGTTTGCCAAATAAGTTTCAAAATAGTTAGCAGCTTCTTGCGTTTCTAAGTGATACAATTTAATATGCCCTAGTTGGTAATCCCATACATGAATTTGTATATAATCGAGCGACTTATTCCTATTTTGAATAATGCTTTTTGCATAATCAACCTGCTTATCGTTAATAGCTAAATTAGAAGCCATATATGCCAACGATAAATTATTGACAACATCTAATTTTTTATTTTTTATCAGCGCAAATACTTCTGCATGTTTATTTTGAAGGTAAAACAAGAGGTAACAATACACCAATGTACTTTCACTGTTCATCAATTTAGCATAGGGATCGCTGCTATTTACAAAACCTTCAATCATTTTAATACCTTCGGACATAGAACCAGACATGCCAAATATAGAAGCCAAAAACGAGTACCCTTTAGGTATAGTAGCAGTAATTGCTTGTAGCGCACCTAATAATAAATCATTTGGGGCAAATGTGGGGAAGGTTTTTTTATTCTCTTTAATTAACTGATAACTTTTTTTAATATCCCAACCAGCCCGCCAATTTTCTACAAATTTTATCTCTATAAGCGCCTTTTGTATGTACACAACACTAAGCGAAAACTTATAAAATGGCGATGATTGCTCGCCTGCCTCTAGTAATGTAATCCGGTCTTCAATTCGTAATTTAAACTTTGCATATTCAGAAGCATCTTCATTTAAGAAAAGCGGAAAAAAATCAATATAATTTTCTAAAAGAATGGGAATTAAATTATTGGGGTTTTGTTGCTTGGCCTTTTCTAATAATATCTTGGCATTGGTAAATTTCAATTTCGAGATCTCTAAATACGCTTGCTGACAAGTGCTATTAAACTCATATACTTTTTCTGCCTTTGCAACTACAGTTATAAAAAAAACAGAGACAATAAGTAGTATTCTTTTTATCATTGCCCCAAAAATAAAGAAGGGCAACCATATAGTTGCCCTTCAAAAAAAAAATATTTGTTAAGTATTATTTTAAATCAACACTATCACTCAAATCTGCATCTACTAAAATACGACCACAGTTTTCACAAACAATTACTTTTTTGTGTAAGCGAATCTCGCTTTGACGCTGAGGAGGAATGGCGTTAAAGCAGCCACCACAAGCATCGCGCTCTACTGGCACTACACCTAAGCCATTACGATAATTTTTTCTAATTCTATCGTAGCTATATAACAATCTTTCGTCAACAGATGAACGAGCGCCTGCAGAAATTGCTCTGAAATGCGTTTCTTCTTTCTCTGTATCCGCAATAATTTTGTCTAGTTCGCTTTTTTTATGGTTTAAAACACCTTCTTTGGTTGCAATTTGCTTTTTAGAAACTTCTAAAGATTTTGCTTTATCTGCTAATTCTTCATTCGCATCACGAATGTGTTTTTCTGCTAACTTGTTTTCAAGTTGCATCATCTCTATTTCTTTATTTAAAGCTTCAAACTCACGGCTATTTTTTACGTTGTCGCTTTGTTTCTCGTACTTTTTTAAAGTGGCTTCACCATCTTTAATAAAGTTTTTCTTGCCCTCAATAAACTCGGTAATGCCGTTAATTTCTTCTTCAATACGTGTTCTACGAGCATGTAAGCCTTGAATTTCGTCTTCCAAATCACTTACTTCCATCGGCAATTCGCCTTTCAAAACTTGGATTTCATCCAACTTGCTGTCAATTTTTTGAAGCTTAATTAAGCCTACTAATTTTTCCTCAACAGAATAATCTTTAACTGAAGCCATAACTTGTATACTGTTTAAATTGTATGATTTTTTAGTTGGTCACCATCTACTGTAATCCTTATCTGGCTTATGTTGCGTCGCACACTGGAGCGTTTAGTACGCTTATCACCATCGTTAATCGTGAGCCGATAACCGCTAGAAAAAACATTTCTAAACTTGCGATTCACGACTATTCGACTAGCAAATTTCTACACAAAATACCCAACAGGATTAGTAACCACCTCACTTTTAAGGACGGCAAAAGTAGGAAATTTAAGCTGCAAAATAGCATTTAATAAATCTGGTGTAAACTGTTCACTTTCCCAATGACCAATATCGGCAATAATTAGCTTATTTTCTGCATCAAAAAACTCGTGATATTTAATATCGCTTGTAATATATATATCAGCTTTAGCCGCTTTTGCATTGCCAATTAAAAAACTGCCAGCACCACCACAAACTGCTACTTTATTAATTGGTTTACCCAATAAAGCCGTGTGTTTGATGACCTTTAAACCAAAAACAGTTTTAATATGTTGCAAAAAATCTACCTCTGCCATTGGTTCTGGTAATTCGCCAATTAAGCCACTACCTACGGTTGTAAACGCATTAGCAAGTGGTACAATATCATACGCCACTTCTTCGTAAGGGTGAGCCGTTTGCAAGGCTGCCACCACTTTGGCACTTAAATAATTAGGAAAAATGACTTCTAATTTCATCTCTCTTTCTTCATGCCTTTTACCAATTTTACCTACAAAAGGATTGGTACCATCGGCAGCTTTAAACGTACCAACACCTTCTACGCTAAAGCTACACGCGCTATAATTACCAATATTACCAGCACCAGCATTAAAAATGGCTTCTCTTACTGCATCTAAATAACTGTGCGGTACGTAAGTAAATAGTTTAGTAAGAGCATTTTGTTTTGGTAGCAATATTTGGGTATTTACCAAGCCGATAGTTTCTGCAATTTTTCCATTTACCCCATCTAACACACTATCCAAATTGGTATGTATGGCATAAATACCCACATCATTTTTTATGGCTGTAATAATGGTTTGCTCTACATAGGTTTTACCTGTAATTTTTTTAAGCCCACTAAACACAATAGGATGATGTGCAACTATCAAATTACAGCCTTTAGCAACCGCTTCTAAAATTACTGCTTCGGTGGCATCTAATGTACACAAGACACCTGTACATTGCCAAGATGCATTGCCAGTAAGTAAGCCACAGTTGTCGTAACTTTCTTGGTAAGCTGTAGGAGCTACTTGTTCTAACGTAGCAATAATATTGGCAATGGTCATACAACAAATATAATCACTGATTTGAATGATTAGACTGATGCGCATGATTTTAGAAAGTGATTTGTAACAGTATAATAATAAACTATAAAAGTTCTTTGTGTGCTTAGTATTCTTCGTGTACTTTGTGTGAAACCATTATCGTTATGTACCTCAATCAAAGTGGAAAAATAATTAAGGAATCAAATGCCTGCATTTCGCCCAATAATCGCTCATTTAGGTATGGTGATGGTTTTTTTGAGACCATGAAAATGGTTGAAGGGAAGATTTTGCTTGCCGATTACCATTTTGAGCGTTTGTTTGCTTCGCTGGCTTTACTGCAATTCGACGTTCCAAATTTTTTAACGGCCGATTATTTACTAACACAGATTATAGCACTTGCTAAACGCAATTATCATAACAAGTTGGCAAGAATTCGCTTGACCATTTACCGGGGCGATGGTGGTTTGTATGACCCACAAAACATGTTTCCCAATTACCTAATACAAACTTGGGATTTAAACCCTGCCAATAATATTTTAAACGAGAATGGCTTGGTAGTAGACATTTTTACCGATGCTGTAAAAGTGTGTGATCGTTTTTCGCATGTGAAAAGCAATAACTACCTCAGCTATGCCATGGCGGCTTTATGGGCTAAGCAACAGCAAGTAAACGATGCTATTTTGCTAAACCCTTACCAGCGCGTGGCAGATGCCACTATAGCCAATGTATTTATTGTAACTGATGGTGTAGTGCAAACGCCAAGCCTGCAGGAAGGCTGTGTAAATGGTGTAATGCGCAGACATTTACTCACCCAATTACGAGCACATAATATGCCTGTAGAAGAAACTGAAATCAGCACAGATGCATTGTTACAAGCGCAAGAATTGTTTCTGACCAATGGCATTTATGGCATTAGATGGGTGAAGCAATTGCAAAAAAGTAACTATACTTATGCACTTAGCGGCTTGCTACACAAGCAATTTGTAAGGTCGTTGTTATAATCACAATTAACCAATGCCAGCGCAATATTCTATCTGCAAAGCTTAGTGCAATATAAAAGCTAAAAAAAACCTACTTATTGAAAGTAATGTTCATATTTTACTAAAAGGCATTCTGTTTTTCCTGAGTAATACCTACCATTTAGTACACTTACAGTACTCTATCCTTACTTAATCCCTACTTAAGCTATACTGAATACCCAATCATGTAAAGTGTATTCAGTATAAGGCATATATTAAAAAATAGAAAAACCCTCCACTGCCGCAATATCGATACTACAAAAAGGTTTTCCATTTCGATAACTACTCTTCCAAAATGGCAGTCAATTTGGGGTTAATCAACATGCGTATTTATTTTCAAATAATCGCTACAACGCAATAAAATCAAGGCTTTTTTAGGTAAATCATTAAAATTATTTCTTGTATTGGCATTGGTATTGCAACATGTATGTTGTATTACTAGCGTATCAATTTGGCTGGCAAGCAGCCAAATACTTGTTGAACTACTGCCTTTCTTCCTACTGCTATTGGCATTATTACACAAGCCTACAATATGCTTTATTATTTAAACATTTAATGCATAACAAAGATGAAAAAGATCACAGCAGTGCTATGCTTATTAGCAGCACTATCAGTAAATGGACAAGCAAGAAAAGCTGGTATTTACCTTACGTATGATGATTATTTGCACAACAAATTATCTTACGAAACAGACAATTGTAAAGGCATTATTTTGAACGAGTTTTTTGATGCACCGTTTATCAGCATTAAAAATAACAATCAAAAAATACAGCTGAAGAAAGACAGTATTTATGGCATTACCACTTGCAATAACCAACTATTGCGATTTTACAATAATGAAGCCTATACCCTAACCGAAAAAGGTGCTATTTGGATTTTTACTAAAAGCATCAACGAACATCAAAACAAATCTATCGTTTCCAATAAGCAATATTTTTTTAGTACCAATGGTAACGATAAGTTAAAAAAATTAACCATCAGCAACCTTAAAAAATCATTCATCAACAACATTAAGTTACATGACTTATTGGATGTAGAATTTAAGCATGACGACCAATTGACAGCTTACGACAATGCCCATCATTTATACAAAGTTGATGAACTAATTGAAGCAGCCATTAAATAGTTTCGGTTTCATACCCTTCACCTTTGGATGGTGGTTAAAGTGAGTTAAAAAAACATAAAAAATATTAAAAAATACAAAAATCATGATCAAGCAATTCATTATATTGTTCATATTAACAGGCTTTCTGTTACAAGCACAAGCACAAGACACCGCAAAAGCGCCCGCTAGCGAACCATTTGCCTTCGCAGATTTTAGCTGGACAAATGGCAATAACCGCCAAAAAAGCGCCCTTCTAGATTCTAAATATTTTACTGGTAGTGTTACATTTGACGTCAATTACACACAATCTAATCATCAGCCAATAGACAATACTGTAGTTGGTTCTACTGCATTATCACGCAATGGCGAGGTGCAAGTTTCCTTTGTAGGGATTGGTGGGGATTTCCATTACAACAACGTACGCGGCAGGTTTATGACACAGTTTGGCACCCGTTCAACCGTAATTCCGCGTAACGATTTAAGTCAATATCGTGGTCAATACGACTTAGCAAATGCCTACAAATACATCAGCGAAGCCTATGGTGGCTACCATTGGGATAAATGGCATGGCATCAATTTGGATGCAGGTATTTTTATGTCGTACATTGGCTTAATGTCCTTCAATAATTTCGAAAATTGGAGTTACCAGCCATCTTACACATCCGACAATACGCCATGGTTTTTTAATGGTGTGCGATTACAAATGTTTCCTACCGAGAAGCTTAAAATTGAAGCTTGGTTTATTAATGGTTGGCAGTCTTACGCTAAGTTCAATAAAATGCCCGGCCTAGGATTTTCAGTTAAATATGCCCCTAAAGAAGCCATAAGTATGGTTACAAATAATTATGTGGGTACAGATGCGGCAGGTTTACCAAAACGTACCCGTTTTCACAGCGATAATAGTTTTCAATTACGTTATTTCAATAAGCCTAAAGCAAAAGGTGCTACAAAAGCTGCCTTTAGTATTACTGGTGATTTAGGGTTTGAAAACGGCGGTGGTGTTACGCCTTTTGGTAGCAAAGATGGCTCTGCACCTGCCCAAAATTTCATCAGTGGTATGGTATATAACCGCATTTGGTTTGGCGACAAATTTGCCTGGAATGTTGGCGGTGGCTATATGCACAACCCTGGCCGCTACCTAGTATTGTCACCAACTGGTGAAGCCTCTTCGGTACCGCCATATGGGGCGAATCCTTTTACAGCTAATATTGGCGATAAATTTAATGCTTGGGATGCTTCAACCACGTTTGATTTTATGCCAAATGATTTTATTACTTGGAAGGTAGAGTTGGTGCACCGCGAAGCCAATGTGCCTTATTTTGCTGGCCCAGGTGGCGTAACATCGCCCACAGGCTATACCGCAGCGTTTACTGGCAATAGCAACCCACCAACTTGGACGCCAGATCTTGTAACATCTGAATCAAGATTTATACTGGCAATGGTGGTAAGGTTTTAAATTCTTAACAAATGGCGACTTATTTTCTAATCATTATTTAGCTAATATTCTTAAACCCACCGTAAGTATCAATAGTCCTCATGTTAAGATTGGCTTACGGTGGTTTATGTATCTATTTCATTGATATCAAAGTATAGAACCCATGGAATTTATAGAAGAATTAATAGCAATAATAAAAGTCATCGCATTGCTTGTTTTAGTGATTTGTATACTATTTTTAGTACTACTTAAAATAGTAAAAATTATTAAAAAAATAGCTGCTACCTTAAGAAAAAGTGCACAAGCATCTATATTAAAACCAAA
>JAYWCY010000133.1:0-5124 GCA_043780175.1 Chitinophagales bacterium | reverse complement strand
GAAAAATGTGTTGACACTTGGTTTTATATTAATGATCGTATTGCTATTATTCTTGTTTTTAGGGGGCTTATTGTACTTGTATGCTGCAAGCCAAAATGTAGCAGTTACAGGCGATAAATTATTTCCTGAAATTGCTTTAAAACATATGCCGCCATTCGTATCTATTATTTTTATCATTGCGTTGATATCGGCTTTGTTTCCTAGTGCTGATGGCGCTATTACAGCCCTCACCGCTTCTTTTTGTATAGATATTTTAGCAATAAAGCGTAGAACAGATTGGGATGACGCAAAGCAAAAAAAAGTAAGACAAACTGTGCATTTAACCATTGCATTTATCTTTTTATTGTTTGTAATGCTCTTTAAATGGATTAATAATCCAAGTATGATTGGTGTAATTTTAAAAGTAGCTGCTTATACATATGGGCCATTATTGGGCTTATTTACTTTTGGCATTATTACTAAAAGAGCGGTTAATGATAACCTTGTGCCATTTATTTGCATTGCAGCACCAATTATTTGCTTTTTTTTAGATAAATACCAAAAGGAATTGTTTGGTGGATTTGAAATTGGGTTAGAATTACTCATTATTAATGGTGGATTAACATTTTTAGGGTTATTAGCAGTTTCAAGAAAAGAAAGGTTTCACACAGAGTGATAAAGATTACAAAGCGTACAAAAATTTACATTTAAATCCTATTGATTTAAGGGTATCTTGATTATTAAAATCCAATAAAATTATCTTAATCCTACTAAATCATGATTCAGACAATAGAACAATATGCTGAGGCAATGACGTCGGACGAAACGACTTTACTGGCGCAAGTAAATGCTGATACTGTGGCCCATCATCAATTGCACCACATGATTAGTGGTAAAGTGCAAGGCAAATTATTAACATTTATCAGCCAATTAATGCAGCCTAAATATGTGCTTGACATTGGTACATTTACTGGTTATAGTGCACTGTGCCTAGCTTTAGGTATGCCAAATGATGGCGAATTGCACACAATAGAGCTACGAGAAGAAGACGCCGCAACCGCTAAAACAAATTTTAGCAAATTTAACGCGCATAAAAAAATACATTTGCACCTTGGTAAGGCGTTAGATATTATTCCAACATTACCACATACATGGGATTTGGTATTTATTGACGCAGATAAAACTGGTTATATAGACTACTATGAAATGGTGCTGCCACTGCTAAACCACAATGGTTTAATTATAGCAGATAATGTGTTGTTTCATGGTCAAGTGTTAGAAAACCCTTTAAAAAGTAAAAGTGCCAAAGCAATCGCTGCATTTAATGCACATATTGCAGCGGACAAACGCGTAGAACAAGTAATGCTTACTGTAAGAGACGGCTTACTATTGATAAAAAAAGTACCCCAAAAATGAAACAATTTTTAACGATTTTTCTTGCAATGATTGTGCTAGCCACCAGTGCCCAAAAAGAAAAAGCTTATAACTACATTGCCTTATATAAAGATATTGCTATCGCAGAAATGCAACGCAGTGGTGTACCAGCATCCATCACATTGGCACAAGGTATTTTAGAGTCATCGTATGGTGAGAGTGACTTGTGCAAAAGTTCTAATAACCATTTTGGAATAAAGTGTAAAACTGAATGGACAGGTGAAAAAGTCTATCATGATGATGATACAAAACACGAATGCTTTAGAAGTTATGCATCAGCTGCAGAATCGTATAAAGACCATTCTAATTTTTTAAGAACTAGAGCTTGGTACGATTTCTTATTTAAACTAGACCCAACCGATTACGAATCTTGGGCGAGAGGCTTAAAGAAAGCTGGCTACGCAATGGAAAAGGATTATCCACAAAAATTAATGAAAGTAATAAATGATTATAACCTAAATCAATACACATTAATTGCATTAAACAAATTACCAAACACCAATCAAAGCCTTGCTGGCAAAGAAAAAGAAGAGATTTACGATGACACTACCATGGCGCCAGAATTGGTAATTAAAATAAGCTCAAAACAACTTAGAAGTAACCAGCAAAAACGTGCAGAAGGCTTGGAAGAAGATTCTGTAATTATCATTAACCCTAACACATCAGCAACAAGAACAGTAGTTGATAAAAAGAAAAGTAGTTACCCAGAAGGTATTTTTACCATTAATCACAGTAGAGTCATTTTTGCTAAAGAAGGCGTATCGCTACTATCATTAGCAAGGCAATACGATATATCGTTAAGTAAATTGATTGAGTTTAACGACATGGAAGAAGAAGAAATATTGACAACAGATAAGCTGATTTTCATAGAAAAAAAACTCACAAAAGGTGCAACAGATTTTCACGTAGTAAAAGTTAATGAAACGCTACATGATATTTGCCAAGTAGAAGGTGTACGCTTAGAAAAACTAGCCGAGTATAATAATATTAAAAAAAATATGCAACCTGCTACTGGCGAAAAAGTGTACTTAAGAAGCAATGCACCAGTTACACCCAAAACAATGGCACAATCTGCAATGCAAATAGGTGCTTTGTCTACCAATTAATACCTTGAACATATTCAATTTTTAAGTAATTATTATGGGTAATTCAATCACTCTATTCAATAAAATATTTGTACCATTTATTAGTGCAGCAGCAATAAATGAGAAAATAAAAGTACTAGCAGCAGACTTAACTAGAGATTATAAAGACAAAAAACCATTGTTTATTGCGGTGTTAAATGGCTCATTTATTTTTAGTGCAGATTTGTTTAAAGAAATTGAATTTGAAGCAGAAATATGTTTTATTAAATTGGCGTCATACAAGGGTACGCAATCTACAGGCCATGTGGTTACTGCCATAGGTTTAGATATTGATTTAACGGATAGACACGTAATTGTACTTGAAGATATTATAGATACAGGCAAAACCTTAAGTCAGTTTTTACCACAATTAGTCAATCAACATCCAGCATCACTTAAAATAGCTGTATTATTACATAAGCCAGAGGCAACTAAGTATCCCATCCATATAGATTATTGCTGCTTTACAATACCAAATAAATTTGTACTAGGTTATGGATTAGATTACGATGGCTTGGGTAGAAACATCAAAGAAATTTATCAGCTTAGTGAATAGCTATTCTTAATTATTTACGAATAATAAGAAATTAACTTTTTCATTATCGATTGCTGTACCAATTTTGCTTATTTCTGCTTTTAGTTATAAAAAGTAAGTTGAAAATGAAGCAAATATTACTTGCCATACTACTAATTGCTGCTATTACAACCCATAGTTATGGGCAGTATTATATAAGGGGGCAAGTAAAAGACGAAAAAGGTAGACCTTTAAGTGGTGTATTAATTAAATTATATACAAAGGGCAATCTGCAATTTTTTAGTGGCGAAAATGGTTTGTTCGGTATTCCTTCTGCCAAGCAAGTTGATAGTATTACTTTAAGTTACGATGGTTACCAGACTTGGCACAACGCAGTAGCATCCCAAGAATACCAAACTTTGGTGATGAAAATGCTGCCTGCAACGGCTAGTTTAATGAAAAGTAAACTGAGTTCTATCACCAAAAACTTATCTCAGCAACAACAATTAAATATTTTTAATACAATTGGCGAAAGCTATAATAGTATTTTGGAAAATAGTTTTATAGCTGCAAAAGCCTATCCCGAAACCGGCTTTGCATTAAACATAGATAGAGCTTCTTATAGTAATATTAGACGTTTTTTAAATAATGAGTTAAACGTACCAACCAATGCGGTTCGCATAGAGGAAATGTTGAATTATTTTAATTTAAGTATAGGCAAAACATCTAATAATTCAGAGAAATTTACCTGCAAATACGTAACTACCAATTGCCCATGGAACAGTAAAAACAACTTATTATTTATCAATTTGAATGCCCCAAAACTAAATTTAGATAGTGTACCAGCCAGTAATTTAGTGTTTTTAATAGATGTATCTGGCAGTATGGATAAACCCAATCGATTGCCACTACTACAAGCTGGATTTAAGTTATTGGTAAAAAACTTGAGAGAGATTGATAAACTTTGTATTGTAACGTATGGTGGTAATGTGGCTGTGCCATTACAACCAACGAGTGGCAGTGAAAAACAAAAAATTAATGAAGTAATAGATTCACTTACTGCAAGTGGTGATAGCCCAGGCGAAGGTGCCATAAGATTAGCTTATTCTATTGCCAAATCTAATTTTATACCTACTGGCAATAATCGCATTATTTTGGCTACAGATGGCGATTTTAACGTAGGGCAAACGAGTGATAAGGAGTTAGAAGATATGATTGGCATTCAAAGGCAAAGTGGTATTTACCTTACTTGTCTTGGCGTTGGTATGGGTAATTATAAAGATAGCAAATTGGAAACACTATCCAAAAAGGGTAATGGTAATTTTGCATATTTAGATAATGCTACGGAAGCTGAAAAAGTATTGGTTACAGAATTTACAAAAACCATTTACAATGTAGCAAACGACGCTTATCTAAGCGTTTTATTTGATGCAGATGTGGTAAAAAATTATCGGCTTATCGGCTTTGATAACAAAAAAGATGATATTGCTGATCCAAGTAGTAAAGTGGAAGGTGGTGAGGTAGGGAGTGGGCACAGTTTACTTGCCATTTTTGAAATAGAAGCAAAAGATACAGTTGATATAAATAATAAAAAAATTGCTACTATTAACTTGCTATATAAACCATCGCAAAAAAATATAGATGTAACACAAACTTTTGACGTAACTGCGAATTTACAAAAATTAGATACTGCGGATGCGTCTATTAGATTTGCAACTGCAGTAAGTATGTTTGGGGCACTACTAAAAAACTCCCCTTTTGCAAAAACATATTCTTTTGAGGATGTGTTACTATTAGCCAGATCTGCATTAGACAAATCAAGTTTTTCGCAACAAGAATTTGTCAGCTTGGTGCAAAAAGCAGATAAAATATACAAACCAAGCAAAAAGAAAAATAAAAAAAACTAAGACTTTAAAAAACCACTCATTTCAACTTGGTATTGCTTCGCTATTTCCGCTGCTTCGCTGGCAAAGTCTTCGCCACTACTAGCATAAATAATAGCCCTGCTTGCATTTACCAATAAGCCACAATCCGTATTTAACCCATATTTACTTACTTCTTCTAAGCTACCAC
>JAYWCY010000132.1:0-7199 GCA_043780175.1 Chitinophagales bacterium | reverse complement strand
CATGCCTAGACGTATCTTTCGCAGGCAATTGTGCATATAATGAAGTTGATGCTGCAAAACCCAGCATCGCAATAAAAAATCGTTTCAGAAAAATCATTTTTGAAGTATTAGCGTATCATTAAGAGGTGCCGTTAATGGCGTACTCTTATCTTTTCCTCCAAACACAGAAATATTTACGTAACGCTTAGGATGTGTTTTAAAATCGTCTAATAAAATATTGGTGCTACGTACTGTATTTAGCATTTGATAATACAGCTTAGGATCATTCATTAATAAACCCAAAGTACCATCTTTACTACCTACTTTTTCTACCAAAACATTCATATTATCAATGGCTTTTTTTAGCGATGCAACACTACCATCAATATCGGCTTTTGATAAATTTTCTGTTGTTTTTTCAATGTTAGACATCATTTTAGTAACCTTCTCATTATTGTCAGCTAAATTTTTGGTAAAGCTGTTCATATTCTTCATGGTTTGGTTAATAGCACCAGACTGTTGGTTCAACATGGCTTGTATAGAAACTGCTGAAATAGCTAAACTCGCAGTCACTTTATTCATATTAGCAATGGTAGCTTGTAAATTGGCTTTGGCGTTGGCATCTAGTGTGCCATTTACATTATTTAACACACTATCAAGGCTATGTAAAGTTGTTTTTAATTGGTCAGCAACAGGACCAACTTTGCCAGATAAAGTGCCTAATAAACCAGGATTATCAGCTGTAACCAATGTATCACCAGACTCTAAATATTTGGTGCCATTACCTAGGTTTATTACCATACTAGAAGAGCCAAGCGGACTGCTACTAATAGACGCCACAGAATTAGTAGGAATATTGTATTTGTCTTTTAGTTTGATGGTTACTAAAATCTCGTTTAGGTTGGCGTCTAAATTTTCAATATCAGATACATTACCTACTTGAAAACCCTTTATAGTTACTTCATTAGAGATTTTTATCCCCTTTGTATTGGTGTATTTAGCATATAAATAATTGCCCGTTTTAAACAAGCTTTTACCTTTTAAAAAATTGAAACCAAATATAAATAAGGCAATGCCTACAGCTGCCAATATACCAACTTTCATTTCGTTCGATACCTTCATAATTACAAATTTAGGGGATAGAAGTAACTGAACTACAAGAAGCAGAACATTATAAAGAAAAAGTACTGTCTATACTTATCTAATTGATAATTTTCTTGTTAATGGTACTAAGATGGTACATTAACGAAATAGTTATTTATTTAGTTCTATATTGTGAAATTATAACCTATTTAATAATAATAGTATGACTTTAATAATTGGCATAAAATACTCCAACTTATTATAATAAATAATGAACAAGTAATCAACTACTAATAAATTGTGTATACAGACACTTGATAGAGCTATTTTTTCTCAAGTGTTGGGTAGGTAATACCCAATTGCTCTAAATAAGTTTTGTATTTTGAAGGATCGTAATAGAATTTTTTCATCTCAGGACGAAATTTATCCATTGTTTCTTTATTCAAATAAATGGCGGGAGGGTCATTCTTGGTAATAAATGGGATATACTGAACGTCTTTCCTTTGAACATTTTTAAAATAATCCTTAGCATCGGCTAAAATGGAAGGGGTGGTAAATAAATCAATTAATGTTAATGCTGTTGCTTTTGCACCTGCCAATGAACCTTTATGCGCAATTGGTGTTGCCATTGCAATAGCATCTCCCCAATGATGACCTTTTAAGCCAGGAATATTTGCAGGATAACGCAATACAATGGTAGGTAGATTCCAAGAAATATCGGCAATATCATCGCTGCCACCACCCCAAGAAAAAGGAACAGACCCTTTTACAGTATCTATTACGCTTCTTAAACCATCTATTGGTTTGCCAGATTGGTCTTTTTTGGGAGCTTCCATTAATTTTTGAGTTGCATGTGCCAATTGTTGGTCTGCTTCGCTCCATTGTGGCATCCCCACTATTTCAATATTCGCATGCATGGCTTTGGCAAGGGCTTTATTGAAATGCCCAGGCCATGCTGTACCCAAAATTTGATAGTTCATTTTGGTATCAGTCATCATAGCGGCACCTTTTGCAATTTTTATACCTGCATCGTACATACTTTGAATATCCTCGTAAGTACGTTCTCTAAAATAATACCAAACGGCTGCTTTGGAAGGCACTACATTCGGTTGGTCGCCACCATCTGTAATCACGTAATGACTGCGTTGAGTTGGCTTTAAATGTTCACGCTTGAAATTCCAACCTACATCCATCAATTCAACTGCATCCAAAGCACTTTTACCACGCCATGGCGCACCTGCTGCATGCGCTGCATCGCCATCAAAAGAAAATTTTACTGAAACTAGACCATTGCCACCATTATCGCCATAATCACAGTTAAAATCACCACTTACGTGTGTGAAAATACAGGCATCTACATTTTTAAAATAGCCATCACGGATGTACCAAGCTTTCGAACCAACTAGTTCTTCTGCAACACCTGGCCAGATAACCAATGTGCCTGTGATATTATTTTTCTGCATGATTTCTTTTGCTGCAATGGCAGCAAAAATGATGACTGCTTGACCAGAGTTATGGCCTTCGCCATGACCAGGTGCCCCCTCTAATATTGGATCTTTATAAGCAACACCAGGTTTTTGTGATGCTTTAGGAATACAATCGATATCGCTACCTAAAGCGATTACTGGGCTACCGCTTCCCCACTTGGCCATCCAAGCCGTAGGAATACCGGCAATCCCTCTTTCAATAGTAAATCCATTTTTTTCTAAAATACTTGTTAAGTATTTTGACGTTTCAGTTTCTTGAAAGCCTAACTCACCAAAACTGAATACCATATCTACCATTTCTTGTACTTGTTTTTCTTTAGCGGCCACTAGGGGCAGTATCTGTTTTTTGAGATTGGCAATAGTGGTGCTGTCGTAAGTTTTTGTTTGTGCTGATAATTGATTAGCGAAGCAAATAGTAACAAAAAAGCACACACAATAAGCTGTCTGAATTCGTATTCTCATGTTAGTTTGTTTGATGAATAAATATAAGCGATTTACGCCAAAAATGCAGAAACCAATGTGAAGTTTTTTTTAACGATATCATTAATTTGCATTAATCTTTTTTATCCTTTATATCTTTTTAGGATGTTTAATTCTGTAAAAGATACTATCATTATAATCAGCCAAATAAGATATTCAGAAAATTTGTAAAGAACAATAGAACTAAAAATAGTAATATTCGCTATTAAACAAATGAGTAGTATGATTGTAAACAATGCCCAGTTTTTTTTATAATTTATTGCCACTACCAATAATGGAAAAAGCCATACAACAGCATTGTACTGGTGTCGATGAATAGGAGATAAAAAATCACTAAGCATGTAACACGAGAAACTAAACAACGCAATTGTAGTTACAGATGGAACATAAGTAATACCACTTTTATAAAGCATAAAACTGAATAAAACTAATATGAGCGCAAGTGATATAAAATTTAGGTCTCCAGCAGCTATTTTTTTATGGAAAATTGATTTATAAATAATAAAAAAATTATTATTTAAAGTTTTTATTTCCAATGGGTACTTACTAACAGTTACTTTAACTGCCTCCATATCATAGCCTTCCCAAAATCTAAGGTTTGGTGATATAGTATTTATTTGTTTCACCGGGCTTAGGTCTTGATGCAGTTTTAATTGTTCTGTAATGCCATTTTTATAATCTTGCCAGAATAAACGTTCTTGTTTGTTACAAACGATGTAGCCAATTAATAGCATTGGCGCAAGAAAAAAAACAAGTATTTGCTGCCATTTAAATTTGATAATCATCAGTAAAAATGGGATAAAGAAAAATAGATAGGTTGGTCTTATAGCAATTAATGCAATTGCGCAAAGTCCTGCAAAAAAAATGCTGATTCGGTATTTAGACTTTATGAATACGTAAAACAACATTGAAAGGAAAGGGAGAATTAAATAGATTTGACCACCTGCAATATGTTGTATCCAAGAATTTGTAAATAAAAAAAGACTAGATATAATAGTTGTAGCAATCAACTGTCTATTGGTTTTACACAATTGTAACGCTAACAATAGCATTATTATCAGCATTAAATATTCACAAATCAACCAAATAAATGAGATATCTCGCTGGGGCAATTCAGCCAATGGATACAATAATTCATGCATAAATGGCGAAGCAGTTATATTGGCTACCCGCAACGAATCAAAATTTTGAGGATCATAATATCTTAAACCATCTTTAGCTTGCCATTTATAAAAGTAGGGTAGTTGCTTATCAAGTTGCAACCTTGCGCCTACAATTCTGTTTCTTAAATCACCACAATATTGTGCCTCAATATGTGTATCTCTTACAAAACAATATATAATAACCACTATTAAAAATAGTACGGTATAAATTTTTGTTTGCCTTGGATACATTTAATATGATTGTAATTCAATTAATATTCCATTTCTTTTAGGCTTGGAGCTTTAAACCAAGTCGTTGCAACTACCAGAATGGTCATACAGCCACCAAAAACGACTGAAGGAATGACCCCTAATAATTTTGCTGCAATACCACTTTCAAATTGACCAAGTTCGTTACTACTATTAATAAACATTGAGTTGACACTCATAACTCTACCACGCATATTTTCGGGTGTTTTTAGTTGCAAAATGGTACCTCTAGTTACTACGCTAATGCCATCCAAAGCACCACTAATCATCAGCGCAGCAAATGATAACCAAAATATTTTGGATAATGCAAATGTGATAATACAAATACCAAAGCCACCAACTGCGTACATCAGTTTTTTACCTTGCTGTGTTCTAATAGGATAGAGGGTCAATGTAATGATAATCATCACCGAACCGATATCTGCTGCTGCATTTAGCCATCCAAAACCAATTGGCCCAATTTGTAAAATATCTTTTGCAAAAACAGGTATCATGGCAACTGCACCACCAAATAATACTGCAAATAAATCTAACGATAAAGCACCTAATAATTCTTTGGTTTTAAACACATATTGCAACCCTTCTTTAACGCTATCCATTGTTTTTTTCTCGCCTACTTTATTTAAAGGCGGCTTGGGTTTAAGCTGGTATAAAAAAACAAAACCAGTTAAGGCTAGTGTTGCCACTACAATGATTGCCCCTGTGTTACCGATACCAGCAATTAAAAAGCCAACAGTGGCATGACCAATAACTGACGCCGAGAGCCAAATACCTTGATTCCAAGTGGTGGCATTTTGTAGCGTTTCTCTAGGTACCATTGAGCCTACCATTGCACCAAAGGTGGGGCCGGTAAATGAACGAAAAATACCTGTAAAGAATATGACGATATAAATGCAAAAAACAATGGTATGATTGCTAAACTGCGCGGCTATAATTTTTGTAGAAAGCAACAACAAAATAAGCACAGCTACTAGGTATAATGATACACCTTTTAGCATCAATTTACGCTTGTCACTGATATCTATTACATGGCCAGCATACAACGATAATGATACGGCAGGAATCACTTCGCTGAGGCCGATTAAACCTATGGCAAATGGCTCATTGGTAAGTTCATAAACCCACCATCCAACTAATGTGCCCAGCATACGCAAGCCCATAATAAACGCAAAACGACCCACTAAAAAGTTGCGAAATTCTGGAATTTGTATAGCCGCAAAAGCATTGTATGGTTTGGAAGATGTCATATTTATTTATTTTAACAAAAGCGTACACTGATAATTCAAAACATAGCTTTTATGAACCTTTGTGCCATTGTGTTTTGTAGTTCAATAAATACGCTACGATAAACGCTTAATAAACTATCAAACCGGTGCAGTGTGCGACGCAACGAAGTTTAATAGAATTACCAAAGCTGGTAACAAAAAAATTATCTACGGTAAACTAAAATAATGTTGTCCGTTATCAAAATCTTTATCCAACGCATCTAAAACTACCTTCAAATGTTTGGGATTTCCTAAAAAATCTGCATTGGTTGCATCAATAAAAATGGTTTTTATGTTGTGCTGTTTAATGTAGCTGGTGTATGTTTCTTGAATATTAAACAAATAGTCGTCTGGTATGCTTTGCTCGTAACTGCGATTGCGCTTTTTTATGTTTGCTTGCAACTTATTTACTGGCGCATGTAGGTAAATTAAAATATCAGGGAAAGTGATTTGCTGATGAATGATGTCGTAAAATTTTTGATAAAGCCGAAACTCTTCTTCTGATAAATTTACTTTGGCAAATAATAAACATTTGGTAAATAAGTAATCGGAAATAGTGATGTTTTGAAATAAATCTTTGGTATGCAGCATGTCTTTTAGCTGCTTGTAACGCTCGGCCATAAAAAACAATTCTACTGGAAAGGCATACTGTTTTGGGTTCTCGTAAAACTTAGATAAAAAAGGATTATCGGCAAATTCTTCTAATACAATTCTTGCATTAAAATGCTTCGCTAACAGATGTGTTAACGTGGTTTTTCCCGCCCCAATATTGCCTTCAACTGTAATAAAATGATAGTTCATGCTGGAATCAAAATTAGCTGCGATTGCTAAGCGGTTGGCGTAATTTTTTGCACATCCAATGTGTCGGTACAAGCCTGTAGTAGCTTACTTATCGTCTTTTTTTCAACAGGGTGAACAAGATTGGGTGCTACTTCTGCCAACGGCATTAAGGCAAACTTGCGTTGTGGTAAAGCAGGGTGGGGCAATTGTAGTAATTCTGTTTGGTTGATTAAATCGTCAATTAGTAAAATATCAATGTCAATGGTTCTTGGGCCAAATTTAACGGTGCGAACTCTACCCATTTGCGCTTCTATATTTAAAAAAAACTGCATTAATATTTCTGGTTGCAAAGTTGTTTCTATTACCAATACTTGGTTGTAAAAAGATGGTTGATTTGTAAGCCCCCAAGCAGTTGTTTCATAAATGGATGATTCAGTTACAAATGAACCTGTTGTTGAAACTATGAGCTGTTTTGCCTGTTGCAAATACGTAAGTCTATCGCCTAAATTAGTACCCAATAGTAAATATGCTTTGTGCATTATGTAGTTTTAAATAATCGGTTATCGAAGCTAAATGGTCGTACTTTTTTAATATGTACCTTTTCTAAAAAATTGGGATGTTGTGGATTTAGTACAATGTTGTTTTCTTGTTCAATAATGGCAGAAGGTACTTGTAAGCAAAGGTTATTACGTTTGGTTAAAAAGTCATTACCC
>JAYWCY010000131.1:0-10627 GCA_043780175.1 Chitinophagales bacterium | reverse complement strand
TTTTGTAAATACCTGCTCAATTCGTGAAAAAGCCGAAGCAACTATTCGTAAGCGTTTAACTGAATTTAGAAAGTTAAAAGAAGCCCGTAAAGGTGTATTGGTTGGGGTGCTTGGTTGCATGGCAGAAAGGCTAAAAGCCAAATTATTGGAAGAAGAAAAACTGGTAGATATTGTAATAGGGCCAGACGCTTATAGAAGTTTGCCAAGCTTAATTGAAGAGGCAGAAGGTGGTCAAAAATCGGTGAATGTATTATTGAGCAGAGATGAAACATATGCAGATATTTCACCTATTCGATTGGATAGCAATGGCATATGTGCGTTTGTTTCTATTATGCGTGGCTGTAATAATATGTGTAGCTTTTGCGTAGTACCATTTACAAGAGGTAGAGAACGTAGCAGAGATGCCATATCTATTGTAGCCGAAGCAACAGATTTGTACAATAGAGGTTATAAAGAAGTGACGTTACTTGGACAAAATGTAGATAGCTATTATTGGTTTAACGAGCAAGCTGACAAAGCAGTAACGTTTGCCGAATTGCTTGAAATGGTTGCCTTAATTAACCCTAATTTACGTGTACGTTTTAGCACATCGCATCCTAAAGATATTACTGATGATGTGTTATTTACCATAGCCAAATACGATAATATTTGCAATTATGTGCATTTGCCTATTCAAAGTGGCAGTTCTCGTATTCTACAATTAATGAATAGAACCTATTCACGTGAATGGTATTTGGCAAAGGTGAATAGAATAAGAGAAATTTTGCCTAATTGTGGCATTACTACAGATATTATTACTGGATTTTGCACAGAAACCGAAGAAGATCATCAAGATACATTATCAGCCATGGAATTAAGTAATTACGATATGGCTTATATGTATTACTACAGCGAAAGGCCGGGTACTTTAGCCGAAAGACGTTTTGATGATGATGTGCCATTACATGTAAAGAAAAGACGCTTACAAGAAATTGTAGATATGCTAGGCAAATTATCTACCAAAAGCAATTTAAACGACATAGGCAAAACATTTAATGTACTGATAGAAGGTAATAGCAAAAAAAGCGAATATGACTGGAGCGGCAGAACAGAACAAAACAAATCGATCGTTTTTCCTAAAGGTGACTATCAACTGCAAAAAGGTGATTATGTGATGGTGACAGTAAAAGAATGCACTAGAGCGACTTTGTTGGGTGAGATAGTCAATAGTCGATAGTCGATAGTCGATAGTCGATAGTGACCAACTTTGAGATTAAAAAATTATGATTGATATTGTAAAAAATAATTTAGAAGGTATAGCAGAAGCTTGTAAAAAAAACAAGGTGAAAGAGTTGTATTTATTTGGTTCGGCTACACAAGAAAAAGATTTTAACATACACAACGATATAGATTTTTTATACACTATCGATATAGATAATTTTACAGGTTGGGATTCTGACAAATACGACTATATAGATAATATTATTGATTTAGAAAAGGCATTAACCAATTTACTTAATAGAAAGATTGACCTTGTTCCTGATATGATTATATCAAATAAGTATTTTAAAAAATCTATAGAGGCTAGTAAACAAATGATATATGCAGCCTAATGAGAAAGAACGATTATTAAAGTACTCATATGATGCCCTATTGGCTGCAATTGAGTTGGAAAGTTATGGTGTTTTAAGCCCATCGAAATTTGCTTTTAATAATGTTAAATGGATTGCTGAACGAGGGATAGAAATAATCAGTGAAGCACTAAAAAGAGCACAAACACTAGAACCAAATCTTGAAATAATGAATTTATATAAAATTTTGCAACAAGAAATAAGATTGTCCATGAGTATGATTTAGTTGACCCTTATCAATTATGATCTAATTGTAAAAAATCATATCCCAATTTTAATAGCAGAAATTAAAATTTTAGTTGAAAAAATAGAAGCAGATTTATAATGGATTTACAAAGTATCAAAAACAGATTTGGCATCATTGGCAATTCACCAGTATTAAATTTTGCATTAAGTACGGCCGTACAAGTATCTACAACAGATTTAACCGTGCTAATTGTAGGTGAAAGCGGTGTGGGTAAAGAGGTAATTTCTCAAATTATTCATGCAACTTCTGCAAGAAAACACAATGCTTTTATTGCGCTTAACTGTGGCGCTATACCAGAAGGTACTATTGATAGCGAATTGTTTGGCCACGAAAAAGGTGCATTTACAGGTGCTGTTGATAGCCGTAAAGGGTATTTTGAAACAGTAAGTGGTGGTACTATTTTTTTAGATGAAATTGGTGAGATGCCGCTTGGCACTCAAGCCCGTTTGTTGCGTGTTTTAGAAACTGGTGAGTTTATTCGTGTAGGTTCGTCTAAGGTGCAAAAAACCGATGTGCGTGTCATTGCGGCTACCAACAGAGAGTTATTAGAATTTGCAGAAAAAGGACGGTTTAGGCAAGACTTATATTATCGTTTAAGTACAGTACCTATTCGTGTACCTGCTTTGCGAGATAGAAAAGAAGATATATTGCTATTATTTAGAAAGTTTGTGGTTGATTTTGCTGAACGCTATAAAACAACACCAGTACAACTTGATGAAGAGGCTAGAAATTTGTTAATTAACTACCCTTTTCCTGGTAATGTTCGTGAATTAAAGAACCTTGCAGAACAGATTTCTGTGTTAAGTAATTCGCAAACGCTAAATGGTAGTCAGCTTCGCAAATTTTTGCCAGAAAAAATTGTCAATCGTATGCCTATGTTGGCTAGCGATGCTGCACCACAAGGCGAATTTGCGAATGAAAGAGAATTGCTGTACAAGCTTTTCTTTGATATGAAAAAAGATGTGACTGAATTGAAAAAAATGTTTTTAGAAATATTGCAAAACCCTACTCTAGCGGGTACTGCGGCCAATTTTACCAAAGAAAGTTTGATGAGCGAATTTCATACAAATGGCTCGATGGATTTACAACCATTGTTACCAACACCAACGTATCAGCAAGCATCGTCTGGGCAAAATTCTTATCAAGCAGCTAATACCCAAGCTGTTTTAATGAATGAAAACGACATTCATCACCATGAAGAAATTGAAGAAACGTTAAACATCATGGTGATAGAAAAAGAACTGATTATTAAAGCATTAAAAAAGCATAAAGGCAAGCGTAAAGATGCTTCGGCAGATTTAGGTATTAGCGAAAGAACATTATATAGAAAGCTGAAAGAATACGATATTGATGATTTGTAATAACCCCAACCCTAAAGGGAGTTTCTAAAACTATAGATAAGTAAAATTTATGTTCAAGGTAAAAAAATATTCACTTGTCACTTGTCACTTTTCACTACTGCTTTTGCTGCTTTCTTCTTGTGGTGTGTATAAGTTTAAAGATGTATCTATTGATTATAATAAGTACAAAACGATTAAAATCAATTTTATTGAGAATAAAGCGCCTATCATTAATACACAACTTGCACCCAAATTAAATGATAAACTACAGCAAAAAATTGTAAGTCAAACAAGGCTAACTAGAACCAACAATGATGATGCACATTATCAACTAAGTGGTTTTATCTCAACTTACAATGTAAGTACTACCGCCATTTCTACAACACAAGCTGCTACTAACCGCTTAACTGTTGGTGTTCACATGATTGTGAAAGATATTTTAGAGAATAAAACGGATGAATTTGATGTAAGTCGTAACTTCGATTTTTCAGCCAATTTATCCATTGACCAAGCCTATGTTCAATTACAAGATGAGATCATTCGTAATTTAACAGATGAAATTTTTAATCATATTTTTTCTAATTGGTAATCAATTTGTAATTTCATCGCCGATGGCACTAGAACAAGTACTTTATAACGTATCAGGTAGCACCAACCTAGCTTCAATAGGTGTTGACGATTTATCGCATATCGTCAGCGAGTACCCGTATTTTGCTCCCGCTCAATTTTTATTAGCATTAAAACAAAAAGAGCAAAGCAGCTATAGTTTTAACAATCAAATACAAAAAGCAGCACTACATTTTAGTAATCCATTGTGGTTGCAATACCAGTTACACAATGGCTTAATTGCTGAGCCTATTTTAGAAAAAATAGTGTTGCATAGTAAACTACAACAACCAATAGTGTCACCGGTTACAATTGTTGCGCCTGTAGTAAACGTATTAGCTACTACAGTAACATCGGAAATACCAGTGATTGCAACTACAACTCCTTCAGTTGATACAGTTGTAAAAGAAGCCGTAATTGAACAAACACCAGCAATTATAGCAGAACCAGAGCCAATAACACCTATCGCGCCAATTGTCGAAACTGTGATTAACAATGGAATTATAGATTATTCCTCATTTGCTTTATCAAACTCATTAAAAGATACTCCTGCAGTAGTTTCACAGCAACCAATAATAACACAACCAGCAGCACCAATTACCCAACCAAGTACACCTCCAGATTTTAGCAACAATGCTTCTTTTGCAATTCCAACTTTAGAGGCGGTTAAAAGATTATTAGATGTAAATACTGGTAATAACAATAATGTCGATTTATCTAAAAATACCGGTTCTACAATACCCGCTTATACGTTTAATGGTTTTGCCGATACGAATCCACTTGCACCCAATGCGGTTGGTTTAAGTGAAGCTTATAACGAGGAAGAAGAAATTGCTGTTTTAGACGAAGAAGAGGAAAAAAATCATACGAATAATATTTCTGCGGTTTTATCAAATCAAATGGCGGATTTTAAAAAACCAATAACCGAAGAAACAAAACTTGAGTTTGAATCTGAGCCATTGTTTAAAGTTGATTATTTTGCTTCGCAAGGCATTAAAATAGATTTAACCAAGCAGCCACAAGATAAATTAACCCTACAATTACGCCGTTTTACAGATTGGTTAAAACAAATTAAAGGGCAAAGCCCAAACCCACAAGATTTAGGCACTGATCCAGAATTGGAAAAAGCGATTGCCAATATTGCAAAAGCATCTATTGCGGCAAGAGAAATTGTAACAGAAACAATGGCGGATGTTTTTATTAAACAAGGTAAGGTTGATAAGGCAATTCAACTCTATATAAAATTAAGTTTTTTAGATCCTCAAAAATCCGCTTATTTTGCAAGCAAGATTCAACAATTAAAAGGAATATAATCATGGTTTATTTATTTTTAGCATTAATAGTTTTAGCAAGTGTGGGTTTAGGTTTCGTAGTATTAGTTCAAAATCCAAAAGGTGGTGGATTAGCTGGTAATGTAGGCGGATTAAGTAACAACATCATGGGTGTTAAACAAACGAACGATGTTTTAGAGAAAGGTACTTGGATTTTTGCTAGCATCATTGCTGTTTTAGCATTAACATCTACCCTATTTTTAAGAGGTAGTTCTACTACTGCAATAGACAACTCTTTAATTAATAAAGTAAATACTAGCGGTGCTGCACCAGCAACTACTGCACCAGTTAAAAAATAAATATCGGTTAAATAACCAAAAATTTCCCCGACTGTTTACTACAGCCGGGGTTTTTTATGTAATTTGATGCCATGAAAAAAATCATCTCATTTATTTTTATATTACTTGTACTTATAGCGGTAATAGCTGCTTACCTAACTTTTGGTACAGCCACTGCTTTTGACGAAAAATTTAAGAGTTTTGTGGTTGAAGATGGTAAAACAGACAAAGCATCTGTTTTACAAACCTTAGAGCAACAACATATTATAGACAACACATTGGTTTTTGGTTTATTAGCCGATAGATTGGATGTTTGGAATCGCCTAAAACCAGGTAAATTTCAACTTAAAAATGGCGATAATCTTTTCACCCTTGCCAAAATATTACGCAACAATAGGCAAGCAGAAGTAAAATTGATCATTAATAAATTACGTACCAAGGAAGATTTTGCTAGATTGATAGCTAAAAACTTTGCTACTGACAGCATTACAGCGATTAATTATTTTAATAATAATGATAGTTTGAAACAGTATGGTGTAACAGATAAAACACTATTTACCATTGTTTTACCTAATACGTATTCTTTTTATTATTTTACACCTTTAGGCAAAGTATTGTCCAAAATAAAAAACACTAGCGACGTTTTTTGGGATGCTAAAGACAGGCAAATTAAAGCAACTGCTTTAGGCTTATCAAAAGTAGAAGTGTACACATTGGCATCTATAGTAGAAGAAGAAACCAATAAAGAAGACGATAAAGGTAATATTGCAAGTGTGTATTTAAACAGATATAACAAAGGCATGAAGCTTGGCGCAGACCCAACCGTACGCTATGCAATGAATGATTTTACAATTAAACGCGTGTATGAAAAATACTTACTTATCGAATCGCCTTACAACACGTATCGCAACATAGGATTACCACCAGGCCCTATTTGTACACCTAGCGAAAGCACTATTGATGCTGTTTTAAACGCACCTAAAACAGATTATTTGTTTTTTGTTGCCAATGCAGATTTAAAAGGTGGCAGCCATTTTAGTAGTAATTATGCCGAGCATTTACAATATGCCAAAGCCTACCAACAAGCATTAACCATTTATTTAGAAAAGAAGCAGGCGCAAAAGGATGAATAAATTACAACGTAACATATTTAAATTAAAACCAATTATCTATTTATCAGCTCAAAGTAAGGTCATGCGCTTTCCTAAAACTGATTTAAGTTGCTATGAGGTTACAAAATATTTTTTTAACCAGATAGATAAATTGGGCTTAAACGAAAGAGCGTCTGCCATTTCATTTAACCTAATTATGGCTTTACCTGCTGCTATTTTATTTCTATTTTCAATTATTCCATACCTACCACAATCTGCCGATTTACAATCAGAAGTATTAAATTTATTTAAAGATATAACACCAAATTCTACAACATATACATTTATACGCAACCTATTAAATGGTCTTATGGAAAGGCAAGTTGGTTTGTTTTCTTTTGGATTTATATTGCTTATTTACTATGCATCTAATGCCATGATTGGCGTTATTAGAACCTTTGATAGATCCGTACTTGAAAACAAAAAATATTTTTTGCATAAGCGATTAAGAGCCATCAAACTCACACTTATTTTGATTGTACTGCTCCTATTATCCGCTACTTTGCTAATTGGTCAAGATCAATTTGCCATATTGCTTAAAAGTCTCTTTCATATGAAGCGTAAGGCACGTATGCAATGGTGGAATGGTATGCGCTGGTTTATTCTAATAGGTTTTTTATTCTATGGTATTGGCCTCATTTACAAGTTTGCACCATCTGTAAAAAAAAGGTGGTCACTATTATCACCAGGCTCCGTACTTGCCACCATACTCACCTTACTCACCACTATTATTTTATCGTATTGGGTTAATCATTTTGCCCGTTTCGATAAAGTGTATGGTTCTATTGGTACAGTACTCGTTATAATGCTATTAATCCGCTTCAATGCCCTCATTTTACTCATTGGCTTCGAGTTAAATGTAAGTATTATGTATCTTACATCACAAAAACAAGCTGACAATACAAACAACTATTCACAAGAAATACAAGCGAATGAACAGCAAATTTTCATTAGCCAGCAGTTGTAACACCATTCAACACCGGTTGTGTCACTCACTTGTAAGGTTATAACTATGTGAATCTTTTATTGTTACGAGTTTTTCGTAAATAGATACAGTTATTTTTCATTTTCTCTTTTTTCAACAGCTTTTAGCGTAAGTGCATGTAACAAATAAATCCAAAATCGTAGAACGATAGATGAAAAAAAGCCATTCACCGATTTTATAAAATTTTAGCTTTTTAGCATGAAACTTGTTTCTCAAATTTACATCAGATTTTAAAAATGATGTTATGCAACTCCACACACAAAAGACCTACAAATTAATACTTACAATAGCGGTATTAGTAATTACCATCACATTAAATGCTTCTGCGCAGCGCTATTATGACCACCCAAGAAGCTCTCACAATTATTACTCTGTACCAAGTTATGCCTATGCGCCAAGACCATTTTTCCGTCCATCATTGCATATCAATTTAGGTATTGGTACTGGTTATTATGCTAGCCCTTATGCACCTTATTATCGTTCTTACGTGCCTTATGGCCCAAACATTGGGTTTAGAGTAAATGTATTACCCTATGGCTATTTTCCATTTTATTTAGGCAGCAACAATTACTACTATTATGATAACACATTTTATCGCCGTTATGATGATAGAAACTATGAAGTAGTGGCACCACCCATTGGCGCTAAATTACCAGAGTTACCAAAAAATGCAAAAGCTGTAACGATTGATGGCATTAGATATTTTGAATTAGGCGGCACCTATTATCAAGAAACTTCTAACGATAAAAATCAAGTGTTGTATGAAGTAGTTGGTGTAAATGGTGAGTTAAAAACTAATCAAAATAGTAATAATGCAACCCCACCTTATAATAGAACACCGCAGGAAGGTGATATTGTAAACAACTTACCAGATCAATGTAAAACAATCACATTAAACGGTCAAACTTTGTATGTTTCGCCAGATAATATTTATTACCAACAAGTTAACGACGGTAATAAAACAGCTTATAAAGTAGTAGGCAAATAAAGCTTTTATAACTAATGAAAGCAGTATTACATACTATAAATTTTTAATATTTTTTGTAAGTTATCTGCCTGTTCTACTGCAAACAAAAATCCCAATTACTCAAGGGAAATTGGGATTTTTTATGATGATTGATTTTTTACAATCGATTATTTATCACTTGGTACAAAATTACCACTGTCATGTACAGCGCCTCTTTCAGTCTTAAGCATACGCGATGGGTAGCGATTAATCACAATAAAATCGTGTGTAGCCATAATAATGGTAGTCCCGTAATCTTCACCAATTTGAAATAATAGCTGCATAATTTCATCACTTGTTTCAGGATCTAAATTACCAGTTGGTTCATCCGCTAAAATTAGCTTTGGAGAGTTTAATAATGCCCTCGCAATATCTACACGCTGTTGCTCGCCACCACTAATTTCAAAAGGCATTTTAAATCCTTTGCTTTTTAGGCCTACTTTATTTAAAACATCATTTATTTTTTCCTCCATCAAGCGTTCATCTTTCCAGCCAGTTGCTTTTAATACAAATTTCAAATTGTCATGTACATTTCTATCCGTCAATAATTGAAAATCTTGAAATACCACGCCTAAGTTTCTACGTAAAAAAGGTACTTTTTTCCAGTCCATTTTACGTAAGTCAAAACCTACAACAGAGGCTTCCCCATCAGTTAACGTTAAATCGCCATAAAGGGTTTTAAGTAAGCTACTTTTACCTGTGCCAGTTTTGCCCACCAAATACACAAACTCACCTTTTTCTACGGTAAAATTTACATTTTGCAGCACCAAATTTGCACCTTGATATACATTAACGTTTTTAAGCGATATTACTGTTTCAGCCATGATTTTTCAATTAAGTTAAATAAGTTATTGTATTAACGAAACTACAAGATAAGCAGTGTTTTAAAAGCACTAATTCTTGTTAATATTTAATCTGGCCAAAGCTACCTTTTAACAACAATTCTTTTTCATTAGAGGCTTCTACCCTACCCACAATTTGTGCTTCAATACCAAAAGTTGCAGCAATAGCAATCATGGCATCAGCAGCCTCTGGGTTGGCAAATACTTCTAAACGATGACCCATATTAAACACCTGGTACATTTCTCTATAATCTGCCCCAGAATTTTCTTGAATTAATTTAAAAATTGGAGGCACTTCAAACAAATTATCCTTTATAATTTTTAGAGGTTTTGGCAAGTATTTCATACACTTAGTTTGCCCACCGCCACTGCAATGAATAATACCTGTGATATCGTTAAAATGCTTGTCTAATAAGGCTTTCAGCAAAGGTGCATAGGTTCTTGTAGGGGATAATAACAACTTGCCAATTTTATATTTAGAACCTAAAATTTCAAATTCATCTTCTACCTTATTTTTTCCAATATATACCACTGCATCATTCAACTTTGGCTCAAAAGTTTCAGGGTATTTTTCGGCATAAAATTTACTCAAAACATCATGTCTTGCACTTGTTAAACCATTACTACCAAGGCCACTATTGTATTGGGTTTCATACACCGCTTTACCGCTACTTGCAAAGCCAACAATTACGTTACCTGCATCAATATTATCGTTAGTTACCAACTTATTTTTAGGCCATCTTGCCGTCATCGTACCATTTACAGCAAGCGTTCTCACCACATCACCTACATCAGCGGTTTCGCCACCTAAATAGTGAATATTTACACCAAATTCTTTCAACTGATTAAAAAAATCCTGCGTACCATTTATTACTGCTTCTAAAACTTCACCAGGTATTACCGATTTATTTCTATCAATAGTTGATGAAAACAACAAATTATCAACCACACCTACACACAGTAAATCGTCTAAATTCATAGCCACCGCATCTTGCGCAATGCCTTTCCAAACGCTTACATCACCAGTTTCTTTCCAATACAAATACGCCAAAATACTTTTTGTACCTGCGCCATCTGCATGGCTAATATTGACATAGTTATCATCACCACCTAAATAATCTGGATACATTTTGCAAAAAGCATTGGCATACAACCCTGCATCTAAATTTTTTATGGCGGCATGAACCTCTTCTTTTTGAGCCGAAACACCACGTTGAGAATATAAAGACAT
>JAYWCY010000130.1:0-2904 GCA_043780175.1 Chitinophagales bacterium | reverse complement strand
GTTTTTTGAAGCAGATTTTAATAAAAAGATTGGTATTCAACCAGAAGTTTTGTTTGGTCAAACTACCAGTAAAACCGTAACTGGTATAGGTGCCGCCGCAACCAACTTAAATTCAAATCAAGATGTCAATTTGAATTATTTGTCAATTCCGATTTTGTTACGTTACAATGTTTGTAAACTAGTAACGCTTAATCTAGGCCCACAGTTTGCGATATTGCTTAATAAAGACAATACATTATTGCAAAATGGCCAACAAGCTTTTAAAAATGGTGATTTTTCAATGGTAGGTGGTGTACAACTAAACTTTAGTGTGTTACGTATATACGGTAGGTACAATGTTGGTTTAACCAATATTAACGACGTCAGTAATCAAGAAAAATGGAAAAGCCAACAGTTACAACTGGGTTTAGGATTTAAATTATAGGATTTGGATTTGGATTTTAGGTTTTTCATAAGATAGCACCCTGTTTTTACAGGGTGCTTTTATTTTTAACCAGTGATTGAAATGCGTAAAGTGATTTGCCAGAATCTAGTAAAGAAGATCCGTTTTAATCCATCCTAATCTATGTCATCAGTGTTGCTATAATACCGCCAATTTGTACTGCTGTTACATGTATTATTGCTATGGCATCAATATTGTCTTCACTTCACACTCTTAATTTTTACATATTGATACTGCCTTGCAGTGACAAGTTGACTAGATAATTTACGAAACATATTTGAACATGAATAGAAGTCAAAATTTTTTTGCAGGTGAAGATGAATCGGATTTCATGCCTATTATACCCATAAATGAGAACGATACAGATGATAAAAATTTAATAATTCCTGACGAATTGCCAATATTGCCTTTACGAAATACCGTATTATTTCCAGGTGTGGTGCTGCCAATAACTGTTGGTAGAGATAAAAGTATCAAAGCTGTCAACGAGGCTTATAAAGGCGATAAGCTCATTGGCGTGATCTCTCAGCGAGATACTAACATTGAAGATCCTGAAGCCAAAGATTTGTGCAGTATTGGTACCGTTGCCAAAATTATTAAGCTTATTAAAATGCCCGATGGCGGTACTACCATTATTATACAAGGTAAAAAACGGTTTGAGCTGATAAACATGCTAAGTGATGATCCGTTTTTTAAAGCGCGTATTCAACTTTTGGTAGATGACGAAAAGCCAGCCACAGAAAATTTTGAAGCTTATTTAAGCAGTATTAAAGATTTGGCGACGCAAATTATTCACCTGTCGCCCAATATGCCCACGGAAGCAGGTATTATTTTAAAAAATATAGAAAGTGCAGGCTTCTTAATCAATTTTGTAAGCAGTAATTTAAATGCAGATTTAACTGAAAAGCAAAACTTACTAGAAATTCACGATATGACAGAACGTGCCGAGAAATTGGTACACTTACTACAACGTGAGCTGCAATTTGCCGAACTGAAAGATAAAGTAACCAATAAGGCGCGTGTAGAAATAGACAAGCAGCAGCGGGACTACTTTTTACAACAGCAATTAAAAAGCATTAAAGATGAGCTTGGTGGCGATAGCAACGAACGTGAAGTAGCTGATATGAAAAAGAAAGCTGAAGCCAAAAAATGGCCAGAAGCTGCTAAAAACTTGTTTAATACCAACGTACAAAAGTTGGAAAGAATGCATCCATCAACACCAGATTATTCTATTGTATATAATCACTTGGATTTAATGTTGGATTTGCCTTGGGAAGAATACACCGATGATAATTATGACCTTACAAATGCTAAAAAAGTTTTAGATGCCGATCATTATGGGATGCAGAAAATTAAGAATCGCATATTGGAGTATCTAGCCGTATTAAAGCTAAAAGGCGACATGAAAAGCCCTATTTTATGCTTTGTTGGCCCGCCAGGTATTGGTAAAACATCGTTGGGCAAAAGCATTGCACATGCCGTTGGGCGTAAATATGTGCGTGTAAGTTTGGGTGGCTTGCATGATGAAAGTGAAATACGTGGTCATCGTAAAACCTATATTGGTGCAATGCCTGGTAGAATTTTGCAGAATATTCGCAAAACCAAAACCAGCAATCCCGTAATGATATTGGATGAGATTGATAAAATTGGTAACGACCAAAGGGGCGACCCTTCATCAGCGTTGCTAGAAGTATTAGATCCAGAACAAAACAATAGTTTTTACGATAATTACTTAGAACTTGAGTACGATTTAAGCAAAGTGCTGTTTATTGCCACAGCCAATAATTTGCAAAATATACAACCTGCCTTACGTGACCGCTTAGAAATTATAGATTTAAGTGGCTATGCAGTAGAAGAAAAGGTAGAAATTGCTAAAAGACATTTGGTGCCAAAGCAAAAAGAAGCGCATGGCTTGGGTAAAATAAATTTAAAATTATCTGATAAAGTACTTGAAAAAATTATTGAAAGTTATACCCGTGAAAGTGGCGTTCGTGAGCTAGATAGGCAGTTGGCAAGCATTATGCGTTATCAAGCCAAAGAAGTGGTAATGAAAGAAAAAATTAAAAGTCCTGTTAGTGCAGATGATGTGGTAAAAATATTGGGCTCTGCTAGATACAGTAATGATATCTACAAAACTGTAAATATGCCAGGGGTGGTTGTTGGCTTGGCGTGGACCTATGTTGGTGGCGATATTTTGTTTATAGAAACGGTATTGAGTGATGGCGGTAAAGGGGAATTAAAACTAACGGGCAACTTAGGAAATGTCATGAAGGAAAGTGCGATGACAGCGTTAACCCTTTTGCAAAGCAATGCAAAAAAATACGGCATTGATCCTGAAGATTTTGGTAAGAAAACTATTCACGTGCATGTGCCAGAAGGTGCAACACCAAAGGATGGTCCTAGTGCTGGCATTACAATGCTTACTTCATTAGCATCTGCATTTACTGGCCGTAAGGTAAAAC
>JAYWCY010000129.1:0-4407 GCA_043780175.1 Chitinophagales bacterium | reverse complement strand
CGGGCTGCGCAAATGAATTATGGCGCTACAATAGCAAAAGGTGATATTTTATATTTCGTACATGCAGATACATTTCCACCAGCCACATTTGTGAATGATATTAGTAATGCCATTCAAGCGGGCTTCAGCTTTGGTAGATATCGAACCAAATTTGAAAGCACAAAAAAAATATTAAAAATAAATGCGTTTTTCACAAGATTTGATTTATTTGTTTGCTACGGTGGTGACCAAACTTTGTTTATGAAAAAAGACTTTTTTACTATAATTGGTGGGTTTAATAGCTCAATGAAAATTATGGAAGATTATGACATTGTAGTAAGAGCTAAATTACAAGCCAACTATAAAATTATTCAAAAAGATGCTTTAGTATCTTCTAGAAAATACGAGACCAATTCGTGGTATCAAGTACAACACGCCAACTATACCATTGTACAAATGTTTAAAAACGGCGCAACACAACAAGCAATGATAGAAAAGTACAAATCCATGTTGGAATATCGATAAAAAAGAACAAACCCATTACCATATTGTTTCGTACTTTTAGAATAACATTGTCATTATGCAGGATATTATTACAGGTGTTCAACAAGTAGGGATTGGTGTGTCTGATGCACATGAAGCCAAGCTGTTGTATAAGCAACTATTTGGCATGAATGTGCTGATATTTGACGATCAAGCAGAAGCTACTTTAATGACACAATATACTGGTAGCGAAATTCATAAAAGACGTGCTATTTTATCATTAAACATGAGTGGTGGTGGTGGCTTCGAAATTTGGCAATTTTTAAGTCGTACCCCTAGCACCATACCCTCCATACCTTCATTAGGCGACCTAGGTATTTTTGCAGTAAAAATAAAAAGTAGTAATGTAAAAGCTGCCCACAACTATTTTAGGCAGCTCTCAATGGTACAGGTGTCTGCTTTATTTGATAGTCCTGATGACAGACAACATTTTTGGTTAACAGACCCGTATGGTAACTGCTTCAATATTGTGGAAGGAGATGAATGGTTCAAACAAAACAAAAGTATTTGTGGCGGTGTAGTTGGCGCAGTTATTGGCGTCAGTAATATGGATAAAGCATTGCATTTTTACAAGGAAGTATTGGGTATAGACACGGTAATTTATAGCGGTACAGCACCAATGATAGATGTGCCACATAACCAATCTAAAGGGCAAGTTTTTAAACGTGTATTATTGAAAAAGCCATTGGCAAATAAAGGAGCGTTCAGTAAACTATTAGGCTCCGTGCAAATAGAATTGATAGAGATAAAAAATAATATTCCTAAAAAAATTTATGCCAATAGATACTGGGGGGATTGTGGCTTTATACACTTATGTTTCGATGTATTACATATGGATAAATTAAAAACTATATCCCAGCAAAGTGGATATCCATTTACGGTAGATAGTGCTAACTCATTTGCTATGGGAAGTTCAGCTGGTAGATTTTGCTATGTAGAAGATCCAGATGGTACATTGATAGAACTTGTAGAAACACATAAAGTACCTATTTACAAAAAACTTGGGTTCTACCTAGATCTTACCAAACGCAAACAAGACGTACCATTACCTAATTGGATGATTGCGATGCTTGCTTTAAGCAAAGTAAAGTAATTACTATATTAATTTTTTAAACTCAATAGGTAAGCTTGCTTCGTCATCAACATCGTTTAAAGTTTGTAATAGCTCAAACTGTAGTTGTGATTTTTTTAAAACATCGATCGTTGTAGGCAGCACATTATTGGTACTCCATGCAATATTATCAAATAATTCTGGTATCAATTGTTTCATGCCTAATAGATAATAACCACCATCGTTGCAAGGGCCAATTACAGCATCAGAAATTATCAATTCATCAAAGGCTTCTTCTAAAATTTGTTGTGTTAATTCATAGCAATCGCTGCCAATAATAATAACTTTATCATAGCCTGAATTTAATAACAATTGAAAAGCATGTTTCATGCGCTCACCTAAATCATTACCTTGTTGCAATTGCTTTTTATAAATGGTATTTAACCATACATCATTCTCATTTACATAATCACCATAAAATACAAATTTATCAACCGCTACGTGTTGTGTAATAGTAAAAGTATGCTGCAACAACTGCTTGTACACAACTACTGCAGCACTATTACCTATTGTTGTAGCCAGCCTTGTTTTAACTTGCCCTTCAATAGGATTTTTCACAAATATGATCAGTGCATTTTTTGTCATAATTTAACAACAGCCTCCTCCATCGTAAAAGAAACTTGAACCAGATATATAAATATCATCTTTGCCCAAACCAGCTAAGGCACCAGCGGTTTTATCACATACAGCCAAGGGTTGATTAGGCAATAATACATGACCTTTATTATCGTCAAAACATTCTTCATCACCAAAGTAAATAGCCGTTTTACCAGTAAATACACAAGGACCATCTGCAGGCATAGGATCCTTAATAGCACACACTTCTACACTTTCAATAAATAATAATTCATCAGTTGCATAATGCTTAGGATCTAAAATCCGATACGGTCTTTTCGCCCTAATTTCTACGGTACCAAAACCACAATCTGTAATCATTTTTATATAATCCCACAATGGTAAAGAACCACTTAAACATAATGCCCTTAAACGTTCATCTTCACGTAAAGTATTGTTAATTGGCTGCTCGCAAATAGGATCGCTCATTACTAAGCGACCATGTGGCTTTAACACGCGATACATTTCCTCTAAGGCCAATTTCAATTCATCATGTTTAAAAATATTGAACAAGCAGTTTTGGGCTGCTACGTCAATGCTATTATCGGCAACTGGTAAACTTAACGCATCCCCTTTTTTTAAGGTTACAAATTCGCTGTTAAACCAAGGATTTAGCGCTTCAGCTTCTATAAAATTATCACGGCTAGCTTGTAACATTTCATCTACAACATCCACACCAATCACACCATTTTTTTGTCGACTGAAATAAGCAAACTGTAATAACTCCATGCCACCGCCAACGCCAACGTATAAAATTCGTGGGTTATTCACCAAATCTCTTGGATGTACGGTACTACCGCACCCATAGTTCATTTGTTGCATGCGTACAGGAATATCTAAACCAGGCAGCTGCCATATAGGTGTAGTGGTGCAGCATAAACCCACTTGTGGATTTTCAGCAGCTTCTTTGTATACGTTTTTAGTTGTTTCTAAATAAGCGGTACTCATAATTTCTAGTTTAATGTCTTTTTTTAATTTTTGGATGACCATCTGTCGTAATCCTTATCTGGCTTCTGTTGCGTCGCACACTTGTACTGTTGATACATTATGCAACCGAACCACCGCAGCTACTTCCAGAACCGGCGGTACAACCATAACAATGTTGATTAATAACAACCGTTCGCTTTTGTAAAGCTGACGCATTAAAATTGGTGATGTGCTGACTGCTACAATCGACTTTTAAGTCAAGCATTTGGTTAAAGTCGCAGTCATAAATAAAACCATCCCAGCCGATAGATAACGTATTACGGCACATCACATTTTTAGCAGCACTTGGGTTGAAGGCAGCCGTTAATTTTTCCATATACTTTTCATAGTTACCAGTTTGTAACAAATAATCTAAGTAACGACTTATTGGCATATTGGTAATGGCAAATAATTGGTTGAATTCAATACCAAATAGTTTCTTTAATTCTACTTTATATTCTTTTTGTAATGCTTCTTGAGATGGTGGCAAAAATGCACCTGCTGGGTTATACACAAGGTTCAAAAGCAAACCACTACCCTCTTTGCCGTAGCCTACTGCATTAAGCATTTGCAAGGCTTTTATACTATCTTGAAATACGCCATCACCACGTTGCCTATCTGTTCTATCTTGGGTGTAAGATGGTAATGAAGACACGACTTCGATTTGGTGATGTTTGAAGTAGTCTGGTAAGTCGTAGTATTTTTTATTTGCCAAAATAATAGTAAGGTTACAGCGTACAATGACATGCTTACCCAACTTTTTAATTTCATCAACAAACCATCTAAAATCTGGATTCATTTCTGGTGCGCCACCTGTTAAATCAACCGTTGTAAAAGAAGGGTGCATGGCCAAAATATCCAAACATTGCTGCATGGTTTCTCTCGTCATAATTTCTTTTCTGTCGGGACCTGCATCTACGTGGCAATGCTTACAAACTTGGTTACACATTTTACCAACATTCACCTGAAATATTTCTAAATTGGTGGTTGTTAAGGGATATAAACCAATATTCTCTAATTGTTGTTGGAAAGGTATTAAACGAAAAGCATCATCGTGATTAACACCGTGTTCTAAGATATCTAGTTGTTCTTGTGAATTTGCAAGGATATTACCTTGTGCTTTTAAACTTTTTGTTGCCATAGAAATTTTGTTGTTCAATGATGTATCTAACTGTTGCAGTGTGCGACGCAAC
>JAYWCY010000128.1:0-16574 GCA_043780175.1 Chitinophagales bacterium | reverse complement strand
CAACTATCTAAACAAGCTAAATTCATCTCACTACGTGGATGCAAGAAGAATGGCATAGAAAATCTTGACGTGTGCCAATGCTCTCTTTTAGGGTTAACTACTCTATGCGTGGTACTTTTTAATTTATTGTTTGTAAGACGTTGCAGCATATCACCAACATTTACAACTATCTGTTCGGGCAGAGATGTTACAGCCACCCAATCACCTTGCTTGGTTAGTATTTCTAGCCCATCTGCAGAAGCGCCTACCAACAAAGTAATAAGGTTGATATCTTCATGTTGCTCTGCTCTGATAGCACTCTTTGGTTCTACAGTTATTGGTGGATAATGGATACAACGCAATATAGAATTGCCATTGTAAATATGGCTATCAAAAAAGTGCTCATCTAAACCAAGATATATGGCTATGGCTTGCAACAAAGCTTTTCCACTTTTCTCGTAATTTCTATACGCTTCTTCTAATGTAGGATTGAATTTTTTCAACTCGCCTACCTGTATATTATTTGGATATTCTGCTTTAATAGGATCCGCATCTACCACCATTTGCCCAAACTGAAAAAACTCTTTTAAATCAGGTGCTTCAGAACCTTTGGCATGTTCACGGCCAAAACTTGTATAGCCACGCTGACCCGCTAAATCTGGAATTTCGTAACCCAACTTTTTATCAAGTGGTAACGAAAAAAATTGCTGTACATATTCATATAACTCACCAATTAAATGGTCGGGTATCCCGTGATTTTTTACTGCCACAAAACCTACTGTTTCGTATGCTTGCCCTAAAGCTTGTACAAATGCAGCTTTTTTCTCAGGAACACCACTTAAAAAATCTGACAAATCAACTACTGGTATCGACATAATCTGTTTAATTTAATGAATAAAAATACAAAAAATGTTATTGATTAAATGATTAAAATAACAGTCATGATTTTTACACTGCATTTAATCAGTATTTTCATTTTAATCATTTAAATCACAACTATATCTTTAAACCATGAAGCATCTATTCTTTATTGGTAGTTTACTAATTCTTTTATGTAGCTGCGCTAATAAATACCATCGCTTTGCAAGCAATTATAGCTTTACAACTACTGATGGCAAACCAGATTACAGCAACTTACAATATTGGGCTGCACACCCATACAAACATGATCCTAGCGACAGCATTTCCAAATTATTAATTACTAGTGCTACACCCGATAGCAGCATTGATGTGTTTTTTATTCATCCTACAACTTATACATCTACTATAAAAGAATTTGGCAATAATGCACCGGTTGATAATGCTGACTTAAATGCCAAAACCGACTACTCAACGATCTTGTATCAAGCAAGTGTTTTTAACCAAGCTGGCCGTGTGTTTGCACCTAGATATCGGCAGGCACACTTACAGGCCTATTTTCCAGTAACGGCTATAGATACCGCAGAAGCTGTTACAGCATTTGAGTTGGCTTATCAAGATATAAAAACTGCATTTAACTATTATTTAGCTCATAATAATAATGGCAGGCCAATTATCATTGCATCGCACAGCCAAGGCACAACCCATGCGAAGCGTTTATTGAAAGAGTTATTTGATGGTAAAACGTTGCAGAATAAATTGGTAGCTGCTTACTTGGTGGGCATTCCCGTTGAAACAAATTGGTTTGCATCTATTAGACCGTGTGAAATACCTTTACAAACCGGCTGCGTATGTAGCTGGCGCACTTTTAAAGATGGTTATCAACCAAATTATGTAACCAAAGAAAGCCAAGTTATTGTTACCAATCCATTAACTTGGGATAGCTCAAAACCTTTAGCGCCAAGAACCTATAATAAAGGATCAATTTTACTAAACTTCAATAAAATAGTACCAAAAGTTGCAGCTGCCTATGTTACTGGTAATGTACTTTGGACCTGCAAGCCGCACTTCTTTGGCAATATTTTTTATACAAGCAAAAATTACCACATAGCAGATTATAACTTATATTATCTAAGTGTTAGAGAAAATGCGACTGAACGGGTAAAAGCCTTTTGGAAACGCTAAACTTTACTAGCCACAGAATCACTAAAACACAGAAACAATCTTTATGTACTTTGCCTACTTTGTTTCTTTGCGAGAAATACTTCTTTCCTTTCATCCAAAACATGTAGGCGACATGTTCTGAAATGATATCTTTAATTTTCAACCAAATAATTATGCGTAAACTGTTTTTTTTAGTAGTCATTATTTTTTTAACAACAACTATCTCTGCCCAAACCATCATCAACAGAGATATTGAAATTGATAAAATGGTAAAGGAAGTATCAGCAGATTCTTTGCAATCTTATATCAAACAAATGGTAGCTTTTGGCACCCGTAACACACTTAGCACGCAATCAAATCCTAATCGAGGCATTGGCGCTGCAAGGGTTTGGGTATTAAACAAGTTTAATGAATTTTCAAAGCTAAGCAATGGTAGATTAACTGCAATAATTGATACCACTACCTACAAACCTGATGGCAAACGTGTAGATAGTACCATTATTTTGGGTAATGTGGTGGCTACACTAAAAGGTACTGATCCAAATGACAAACGCATCTTTTTAATTAGCGGTCACTTAGATAATATGCGTACCAATGTGATGGATAGATCCAATGATGCACCTGGTGCAAATGACGATGGCAGTGGCTCTGCAGCAGTAATTGAATGTGCAAGAATTATGAGTAAACATAATTTTCCTGCAACCATAATTTTTATTACCGTAAGTGGCGAAGAGCAAGGTTTATTGGGAGCAGCTTATATGGCTAATAAAATGAAAGCAGCTAACGTAAATATTGAAGCAGTATTGAACAACGATATTATGGGTAGCAATAATAGTAGTGAAACCAATATTATTGACAATACACGTATTCGTGTATTTAGCGAAGGTTTATCAGTGTTAGATACTGGTAGAATCGCAAGAAATATTCGTCAGTTAGGTTTGGAAAATGATGGTAAAGCCAGACAATTAGCTCGATACATTAAAGAAATTGGCGAACGCTATGTAGAAAATATAGAAGTGGTGATGGTTTATAGAAATGATCGCTTTTTACGTGGTGGCGATCATACACCTTATGTAGAAAATGGATATGCAGCCGTTCGTTTTACAGAAATGAATGAAAATTATTACCACCAACACCAAGATGTGCGTAAAGAAAATGGTATTCAATATGGAGATTTAGCAGAGTTTATGGACTTTGAATATTTACGCAAAAACACAGCTGTCAATTTATCCAACCTTGCTAACCTTGCAAAGGCGCCAGCGATGCCTGAAGATGTAAAAATTGATGTTAAGAAATTAACTAATTATAGCTACCTCTACTGGAAACAACCTAAAACAGGAAAAGCAAAAGGTTATTATATTTTAATGCGAGAAACGACCAGTGCCGTATGGCAAAAAAAGTTTTTTACAACTGAGCTAGAATACAAATTGCCTTACAGTAAAGACAATTACTTTTTTGCAGTGCAAAGTGTAGGCTACGATGGCAATGAGAGTTTGCCGGTAGTACCGGGTGTTGGTAGATAAATATTCTATTTTAATAATATATATCAGGGCTTATCTTTTTAGATAAGCCCTATTTTTTTGAATTAAGGCCACACTATTTACAAAATTAAAAAATAATAATACTTATTTAAAAGTATGTATTATATTACTGTTGCATTACCCATAAAACAAAAACTAACATGATTTTTTACGGTACCAGAGCTAAGGTATTGGCAACAGAAATTATTACAGACAAGTGCACCAACTGCGGCACACAAGGCAGTGTAGAAATGCACATAGTGCAACAATATGCGCACGTATTTTGGATACCCATGTTTGCAACAGTAAAAAAAGGCGTCAGCCAATGCAGCCATTGCAAGCAAGTATTGAAATATAAAGAAATGCCTAGCAACTTGTAAACTTAGTATAACAATTTAAAAAGCCTTGCTAAAACACCCATTTGGATGTTTAGTGGGCTTGCTATTTTAGCTGTGTTGATCGCATTTACCATTGTAGATACAAAACAGAAAGCGGCCAAAAACGCCACCATAATTACAACACCATTGGTAGGTGATGTATTTGAAATTAAAACAGCAGAAAATCATTATACATTATATAAAGTAGCTCAAATAAAAGGCGACACAGTAATGATAATTACTAATAAGTATGAAGCAGATCAAAGTACTGCCTTGTACAAAATAAAAGCGAAAGGTAACACTGCTTATTCTTCTGACGAACTATTAATATACACTAAATCCGAATTAAAAACCATGTTTGACAAAGGCGAAATATTGGATATTGATAGAAACAAATAAAGTAAACTTGCCATCAGCATTAAAAACAATTTTATGATTCAAAAACCCTCAACAGCGTTTATTGGCGCTTTCTGGGTTGCATTAGGTGCAGGCTTTATAGGCTATATTTTAGGCCTTTGGCGTGCCGATATGCAGCTTAATGAAAAAGGCTACTGTTTTACAGTAATTATGTTTGGTTTATTTGCGGTAATCTCATTACAAAAAAGTGTAAGAGACCGTTTAGAACGGCTTGCCAGTAACAGATATTTATTATGGCATTTGCTGGTTTACCACCATCCTATCAATCGTATTATTAGCAGTAGGTTTGTGGAACGCAACCATACTACCAAGCGAAAAAGGCTTTTACGCATTTGCATTTCTATTAAGCTTGTTTGGTGCCATTACCGTTCAAAAAAACACGAGAGATAGCTTGGCTACCGATAAAGAAAATAGCAAGCAATAAAAATTCAAGCTCACTTATTCATATAAACATCCATATAAAACTAACACTGTGGAAAACAATCTAAATCCGGTACAACTTACAGGTGATCAAGTCTATCAATTTGGTGCCAACTTACTAGTTAATCAAAAGAAAACTACCGACGAAACCATACAAACATTAACCAGTATGGGTGTAGATGCTGTAAATGCCGTAGAAGTAGTAGATAACTTGCAACTACAAATAAAAGCTGTTAAGCAAAAGAAAGCTAAAAAAGATATGCTTTATGGTGCATTGTGGTGCGGTGGTGGCACTATTGCTACTTTGGCTGATATTGGATTTTTCTTTTGGGGTGCTATTGTATTTGGTGGTATTCAATTAATCAAAGGCTTAGTTAACTATAGCAGTAACAAATAGACATTATCTAATCAGCACACTTGTACCTTTTTTATATATGATATGTCCTAAGTAGTCTACCCCTTGTGCTACAAAAATATAGGTACCACTAGGTTGTGCTGCGCCATTAAAGTTGCCGTCCCAGCCCTTACCAAATTCTTTGGTAGTAAACACCAATTGCCCAAAACGGTTATAAATATTGAAAAAATTGATGGTTGTAATGCCTACAGCTATTGGCTTTAAAATATCATTTTTACCATCGTTATTAGGGGTAAATGCAGTAGGTACAAATAAGTCGGGCAAGGTTTTAAATATTGTCACACGTATGGCATCTTCACCAAAGCAGCCTTCTGGCGTGGTAGCCCTTACCGTATAGTTAAATGTAGTAATAGCATTGCTAAAAGTGGCAACAGGATTATTGATGGTAGGGTTGTTAAGATACGTTGAAGGGCGCCATAAAAAAGACAAATTGGTACTATCTACAAAATTAGAATTAGCCATTAATTGCAATGGCTGACCTACTACCACGGACGTATCTCTCCCAGCATTTACTGTAACTGGTGGAATAACATGTACAAAAAAAGTATCTCTTAATAAGTTAGGACAATTGCCGTTTTTTAAACTTAAAACATAGGTGGTTGATGTGGTAGGTGCAGCTTTTGCAGCTATTGTATATGGTAATGTATTAATAACACCATTACCAGCATTGTACAAGGCTGATGGATTGCTCCAAGTAAAATTTGTACCAATGGTAATATTAGCACTTAAGTTAGTACTAGTCCCAAAACAAATAACTGTGTCTAATGGGTTAACAGCGGCTTTAGGAAAACGTTCGTTAAAAATACCTACCGATGCTGTAGTACTAGTATCTGCATTGCATACACCATTTTTAACAATCGTTCTAAAAGTTCTTGGTGCTAGCAGGCCTACAATATTATAGACAGAATCCGTTTTAGCTGGGCTAAAATCAGTCCAATTTGCACCATTTATGGCGTATTGCCAGTTCAGTATATTACCATTATAATTAATTAAGCTCAACTGGGCATCCCTGTTTTGGTCTTGGCATATTTGCAAATCATTTGGTGTAAGCATACCAGCCACACTTCTACTATTAACAACAATGGTTACACCTTTGGCACTATCTATACTACAAGCAGGGCCATTTTGTACTAGTACTGCATATATGGTGGAATTATTTAAATTCTGCGCTGTATAACTATTGGTTGTGTTAGCGATAGCCGTCCAGCTAATCCCATCATTAGATGATAACCATTTTAATACATTACCTGTATTGCCCGATAACTTAATATCACTGGTATTGATACCTTCACACACAATATTATTTCCTATAAGCTTACCAGCGATGGTTGGTGGTGATGTGTTTACTTGAATGGTTGCCTCAAGATTGGCACAACTATTTTGCTCTTTTGCAGTAATAATACCACTCAGCACACCTGGAATGACAGTAATAATATTTGAGTTTGAATCGGATGTAATCTTCCATCCGTTCGGCACAATCCATTTGTAAGTAGCGCCTGTTAATTCTGGTATCGAATATCTGGTAGCGCTATTAATACAAGCACTTCTATTTCCACTAATTTGCAAGCCATTACAGTCGTTACGTAACGCAATATAGGCATAGGCAAAATGTCCTTTAGGCACACAGTTTTCGGCTGCAAAAGTGAGTGTTACTTTCTGCCCTCTATATGGCTCTAAATCAAAGGTTACTTCTGTCCAGTTTTTTGTCCACACACGGTATGGCGTCTCATTGGCACGTACGCTATTAGGTGTGGGTACATTGCTTAAGCTAAACCCATTTCTTGTGGCGGCGGCAACATCTAAAATACCGCCATTTGTGGGCAAAAAATATTGTGGCGATGCACAATTGATAATACTATCACTTGTCATTAATGTTGCAGAAGCCAATGGTTGTTGTATAGATGCATGACTTCCATTTTCTAATACCATTGCGTACGCATAAGTCATTGTATAAGGTCCTGTACCAGCAGGCACATCTATTTCGTAACCGATGCCTCTAAAATAACCACCAGGACTAGAATTAGTATTGGTAGACCCTAATAAAATAGAATAATTGTATTGATAGCCATTGATATTTGGTATAGTAGAAAAGCCCCCAAATGGATCAGTAGATGCTGCCGTAATAACCTGTATACCAGGCATTGAAGTACCATATTCTGAAATATTTACAGCACCTACTGTCCCTTGCGGATACGCAACACCAGCATTATACGTTTGTTTAAGGGCAGGTGCTCTGTTAGAACCTGATGTAAAAGTGCCAGTATATGCAAACCAATTGTTTAATGTTTTTTCGGCAAAATTGATATTAGCTGGGCAAGTTTGCACCTGCGAAATAGCATGGCTACTCATCAGCAAAGCAACGATGCACAAGACATATTTTAGCAATTTTTTAATCATACATATTAAAACATAAGCTGTTCTTAATTGCAAATGATTTGTCAATTAGTTAGAAATATTGGATAAAAAATTTTGCAAAAAAGAAGTTACAATTTCTGGATTTTCTATCATGCTCATATGACCACCATTTTCGAGTACATGAATGTACGCATATTTTGGCATGTGAGATTGTTCTAAACTATCTTTTAAAGGTATGGCAACATCATCGGTACCAATGATGAATAATATAGGCAATTTGCTGCTTTTCAAAACAGCAGTTCTATCTAATCGGTTCATCATAGCACGATAATAGTTTTGTAAGGCAAATACTGTAAAATCTTTCCCAGCATCAATCAATGCTTCTATTGCTTCTGGCTTTGCAATTTTAAAAGCTGCTGAAAATAAGTTAGGTATTGTTGTTTTTAAAAAAGAATGGCTACCATATTGATCCATTAAATCAATACCCCTTTGCCTATTTATTTTCTTCTCCGCATTATCGGCATAAGCAGTTGAATGTACCAAGCCAAACCCATCTAACATGGTTTCATATTTTTCTGCAAATGCTAGTGTAATATAACCACCCATACTATGGCCAAACATGCTACATTTTTCTATAGATAAATTACCTAATAAAGCATGCACACATGCTGCATAAAAGTCAATATTGCTACGGCTTTCAAGCATTACAGATGCATTGGGTATTATAGATTTTCCAGAGCCCGGCAAGTCAATATTAATGACTGTAAAATTACGCTGCAATGCATGTACTTGCCCTGACCAAACGCTACTATCTTCACCAAAACCATGCAGTAATACCACAGCTTTTCCACTACCTTTTTTGGTATAATTAATTGATAATCCTTTATATAAAAATTGAAATGCCATGGTAGTTAAAAGCGATTATTTTACAAAGCGTTTAATAAGTAATATTGCCAAATGCCACCCAATAAATAATGCTGCAAGCACAGCAGCAATTTTATATAAATAATCACCATATGCTACATAAAAGGTTTCTTTATTGGTAGTTGGGATGTTATATTTAATAACAGCAGCTTCGTTCCAAGGTTTTGTTTCTAAAATTTCACCCCTATCATTTATTACCGCACTAATACCAGTGTTGGCACTTCTAGCCACCCAACGTCTTGTTTCTATAGCTCTTAGCCTTGCATATTGCAGGTGCTGCTTGTGGCCTGGCGTATTGCCCCACCAACCGTCGTTGGTAATAATGGTTATGATATTAGCGCCACGTTGCACATAACTAGCCACATATTCACCGTAAATACTTTCGTAGCAAATAACGGGTGCGGCTATGTATGGGTTGCCTTTCTCTGCAAATACTTTGGCGCTATCACTTTTGCCATAGCCACCAGTACTACCGCCAAATTTTTCAAAAACTGGCCCAAGAAAATTTAAAAATGATGGCAAACTTTCTACCCCTGGTACCAATTTACTTTTATTATAAAATTGCAGTGGTGTTGCAGCTTTAATGGCAATGGCCGCATTAAAGGCATCGTAATAAGTGCCATTACCAGCCAAGTGTGCCGTTGCTGTTGCCTTTTGCAACCCATAACTTTTGTAGGTATCAATACCAGACAAAATAGTAATCCGCGGATATTTATTTACAAAATCAAAAACAGGCTTATAAGTGGTATTTTCAGTAATATGTTCTTGCCAATCTTGTGCACTCATCGCTGTTTCTGGCCAAAGAATTAGTTTGGTTGAACTATCAATATTTTGTTCTGATAATGCGACTAGTTGCTGTATTTGCTGAGCAGTGGAGCTACTATTATATTTTTGATAAGGATCTATGTTTGGTTGAATGATGAGGACGTTAGTTGTAGGAACAATTGTTTTTATATCCATTAATTGGGTATAAAATGAAATTACAAATGGAATAATTATAAAGCCAATTGCAAATGCCACACTTTTACTATTGACAATTGACCATTGACTATTGACTCTCTCTTGGGTCTTTTGTAGAGCCTCTTTTACTGCAATATTTACCAGTAAAATCCATAACGTACCGCCACTTACACCAGTGTATTCATACCATTGCACCCAATTGGGATGCGAAGCAAACACATTGCCTAATGTAAGCCATGGCCAGCTTAATTGCCAGTTTAAATGTATGTATTCAAACAACATCCAAAATACTACCAAAGCCACGTAGCCACAGCGTTTGCCGTATTTTCTTTTAAATGTATAATAACCTAACCAAGGCAGGCACATTAATAGGCTGTTGGCAATAATTGCTGCAATAGAACCAATGTCAGTAGAGTTCCAAATCCACCAAGTGGTAGTGGCATTCCATAATAGAAATGCTGTAAATATATAAATGAAAAATTGATTTCGTTTTATAGCAATATCAGCCACAATTAACACTGGCACTAAGGCAAAGAATATAGTAAAAGTATATGGCGATACAGGCCAAGCTGCAAATAATAACAACCCAGTTAAAACACTTAGCAGTAACAATTGGTAACGCTTCACAAGAATAATTTTGGTGTGAAAGTTAGGACGTTTTTTGCTATCAGTCTTTGTGCTTAATATTATAAAACGTTAATCCTCGAAGTGAATAGAAAAAGAAATCATTCTAGATTGAATTTTATCAAAAACGCTAGAGTATTTTAAAGTAGCATCTCTTTGATGTATATCAGTAAGGCCGTATGTGAATTTGATTTCTGGCGAAATAGTTACAAAACGTAAAAATAAATTAAAGCCAATGCCACCTTCTAAAGCAAAATCGCTACCCTTTAATTTAATTAAATCCTCTGCATTTCTAGCAGTTGAATTGCTACTTAAATCTTTATCAAAACGCACACCACCAAGCAAATACACCCTAAAATTATCAATTCTATCAGAATTAAATTTAAAGTGTATTGGTAAACTTACCAAGGTTGACGGTAATATTTTCTTCTGCGTTTCTGCTTCTGAAGGCAATCGACTGCCTAGTGTGTATGAAAAATATTTAGCTCCACCAATTATTAATTGGGGATTAATGCGTAATTGAAGTCTGTCGCTTAGGCGAGCGGTGCCTAATAAACCCAACGTAATACCGCCGCTAGAGCCAGGCTGTGCCACCAAAATGCTATCATCTTGCAAAAATCTAGTAGATTTTGTAGGATGCAAAAAAGTAGAGTTATAACCAAGAGTTATACCAAAATAGTACAATAAATCATCGTGATTTGGACGATTTATTTCTCTTTGTGCCCAGCTTGTAACGCTACTTATTAGTATGATAATAAACAGAAATACCCTTTTTATTTGACCCCGCAATAAATGGTGCATATGCCTAAACTAAGTGATTTTAAATACGTTTGGGTAAATCCTGCTTCATGCATAATGGTTAAAAATGTTTGCCCTTCGGGAAAGGCTTGAACACTATCGTTCAAATATTGATATGCATCTTTATTTTTAGCAAACAACTTGCCAAAAGAAGGTGCAATAACATTCATATATATATTGTAAAACTGCTTAAACACCACATTTTTAGGTTTAGAAAACTCTAGAACTACCAATTTACCACCAGGCTGTAACACGCGATGCATTTCTTGCAACCCTTTTAACAAATTTTGAAAGTTTCTTACGCCAAACGCCACTGTTATTGCGTCAAATGTATTATTTGTAAAAGTTATGTTTTCACTGTCACCAGTAAATAATTCAATGGTGTTTTGCAAGCCCTTGGCAGCAATTTTTTGTCTACCTAAGTTTAACATACCCTCACTTATATCAATCCCAACAATTCTTTCAGGTTTTAAAATATCGTAGGTCATCAATGCCACATCTGCCGTACCAGTTGCAACATCTAATACTATCTTAGGGCGTAAAGCTTGCAATTGCTTAATGGCCTTTTTGCGCCAAGTAATATCAATACCAGCACTCAAAAATCGATTTAAAAAATCGTATTTAAAAGCAATGTTATCAAACATTTCAGCTACTTGCTCTTTCTTACTTAAGCTACTGTCTTTTTGCGGCACCACACTGTCATGTGCAAATTTTTCCATTGTTGCGAAGATATTGTAATTACCCATTTAGTAGAAATACTTAAAGTTAAAATAAAAAGTACACTTAGTGTTACATAAAACAAGTGATTTTGTTTTATGTAACACTAATGAATCATATTATCTATAAATATTAATTATGAGCTTTTTTTATAAAAAAATCGGTGAAGTTTTAATCTTTTTTTAATTTCCTTGGTCAGTTAAATAGTAGATTTATATATTTACATAGCCATCATATATAATGTCAAAAAAATATCTCTAGCGTTATACCAACTTTATCCAAAACCAAAAATAAATCTAACGATGCACTTACATAAGTTTGAAACAAAAAGCCGACTAATAGTTGAATTTGCAAATTGGCTAATTGCAGATATACAGCAAACATTAATTACTAGTGATAGATATACCATCGCCTTATCTGGCGGCAGTACGCCAATGGATTTATTTAAATTATTAGTATCTGATACATATAGCAAGCAAATAGATTGGCAAAAAATTCACGTTTTTTGGGGCGACGAAAGAGACGTACCATTTGAAGATGATAGAAATAATGCTAAACATGCATTTAATATTTTATTAAGTCATGTAGCTATTCCTGCCAATCAAATACATATAATAGAAACTATTTTTAGCGCCGATGTTGCTGCTAGAAAATACGACCAATTATTACATGACTATTTTAATAGAAAGCCTAATACCTTTAATCTTGTTATGCTGGGCATGGGCGATGATGGGCATACATTATCATTGTTTCCGGGTACAGCAGTGGTAAACGAAGAGGTAAAATGGGCAACTTCTTTTTTCTTAGAAGCACAAAATATGAACCGTATCACTATCACTGCACCAATTGCAAATAAAGCTACCTGTGTATGTTTTTTAGTTACAGGCAAAAGCAAAGCCCCTGTTTTAAAAGAAGTGCTACAAGGCAATTATCAGCCAAATGTATATCCATCGCAACGGATAAAACCTATCAATGGTAATCTGCATTGGTTTATAGATGAAGATGCTGCATCACTTTTATAATTTAATAAAAAAAGCCTCAGAATAATTTTTTTCTGAGGCTTTTTAACTATAAAAATCAATACTTTATTTACTCGCATAGCGAAAAGTACCCGACCAAGTATTGGATGATTTGGATAAAGAAGTAACCGTAATAGTACAAACACAAGCATTACCACCAGTGGGGGTATTTGTGATACTATAATTATTGCTAGCCGAAGTAGTACTTGCTGTACCACCCGTAAAAAAATTAGTACTACTAGTTTCTAACTTAGCCGTAACATCTATTTTAACACCACCACTAGGCATGGCAGAAGTGATAGAGACCGTAACAGGCAATCCTGTACCCAATGAAGCCGGTGCCTGATTAGAATTAACCGTAGGTGTTGTGGTTACCACCAAATCAACTTCGGCAGGTGTGGGTGGTGTAGGCGATCCACCACCTTTGCTGCAACTTGTTATAACCAAAAAAGATATCACACACAACGTAATTGCTAATGAAAAAATCGAATACCTACGCATAAAATAATTTTGATAAAAATAAATGTTTTGCTGTAATCTACAAGGTGTGCTTTTAAACTTGTTAAGAAAAATACCTAGTCTGTAGCAATAATTACATTTCTACTAAAGCTTTCCTCTAATGAGATAATTGTTTCTGTTCTATCAATACCTTTAATTTTTTGCAATTCATCATGTAGTACAAAACGTAATTGCTGAATATCTTTACAAACAATTTCTATAAACATACCATAGTTACCAGTTGTATAATTTACCCTTACCACTTGTGGAATCTTCTTCAACTCTTTTGCAACTGCATCATACATAGAGCTTTTTTCTAAATAAACCCCTATAAAAGCCACAACATCATAGCCCAGCGCTTTTAAATCTACGGCCAATCTACGACCTTGAACAATGCCAGAATCCTCAAGTTTTTTGATACGCACATGTATCGTTCCGCCGGATACAAAAAGTTTCTTACCCAAATCGGCATAAGATACTTCTGCATTGCTCATCATTTCTTGTATTATTTGATAATCTAATTTATCTAGATGTAATTTATTTTGCATTGAGGACTATTTTTAAATATTTTCTATCTAAATGGCAATTTAATTAGACGAAATCTATATTTTTAAAATTAAGTTTGAAATATTTGTAAGATTATGGCATTTACTTTAATATTGCACTATCAAAGTTCTTTAAACATTTAAAATAATTCAACAAAATAGGTGTTTTTTTGAAAATAAGGGATAAAAAACATTTTAAACGGCATATTCTATACTGTGGGGTGATGAAATTTTTGGCAGACATGCCCTCTTGTCTCGGGGGTGAGGATAACAGAATAAACTTAGCATAGAGCCGAACAGGTAGTAATACTTGTTCGACCAGGGTAGACCACTCAACTTTGTGCTATGGCTAACTGCCTCGTGAAGGTTCGATCCCTTCCCCTACAGCTTTACAGCCTCTGATAGTCAGAAGCTTTTTTATGTACCTACGCTTAGCTTTTCTTTTACCTGCATTATACTACAGATTATTTTTGTGACAACAAATATTGATTATTAAGCTTTTAAAGTTTACAAATAAAACAATATGTAACTATTAAAACTGTTTATTAATATATTTGTATAACAATAAAAAAATTATAAGTTACTATTTTTGAAACACGTAGTTTTTTAATGATTAAAGATAATTTCACTATACAAGATGGTATTACAGGATTTTAGACTCACAGATTGTAATCACTTTATTGCTTTTCAAAAACATGGTTTTTTAAAAAAAAGCGTTTACTTAGTTATTGCGGCAAATGATATTGTGATAGGTATTGAAGTAAACACCAGTATTAAAACTGAAATATCAGCACGGCTAGGTAATTTATTTTCAGGTATCCCAATGGCCCAAAACAGAGGCGCCGCTGATAATCCGTATTCTTATATTAAAAAAGATTTACTTAAAGATCTTGAAAAAAGAAATATCTTTAGTAAAGACATGCTATTTGCAAGCAAAAACAATTTTAAAATAGACAAAGTACACATTAACCAACTGGTATTTGCTGGTTCTGCAGTTACCAATTTCCCTAATTCTGGTAATATTATTATAGAAACTAAAGTTGAAACAATTAATCATCCCAATCCAAATCTTCGCATACCAAGCAGGCAATTAACACTAATCGGTACGCAAAATCATGAAAAAATAATTGCTTACTTCAACACCAAGGAATTACACTAACTATACTGCCTTCAACCCCATTTTAAGGCATTTTTTTACCTTACCAATACTGGCCATCAGCTATCTTTGCCCATTTCAATTAGAGTAAATAATGTCGCACAAAAAATTAATTCGTTTCGAAGCTATCAAGGGATTTGGCAATGTGTTGGAATATCCTGAAAATATGCCCAGCAATTGGCATACTATTTTTAAAAATACCAATCCCATTACGCTGGAACTAGCTTGTGGCAAAGGCGAGTACGCTGTTGGTTTGGCCAAATTACAGGCAACTATAAATACCATTGGTGTAGATATTAAAGGGAATCGCATTTGGCGTGGCGCCAAAACCGCCCTAGAAGAAGGCATGCAAAATGTAGCATTTTTGCGTACCGAGATTGATAAGATTACCAACTACTTTGCCTCTAACGAAGTTGCTGAAATATGGATTACGTTTCCTGACCCACAGTTACGTTTATCTAAAGCTAAAAAGCGACTAACACACCCTAAGTTTTTACGCTTGTACCAGCAAATGTTGAGCGATAATGGTACCATTAACTTAAAAACTGATAGCCCCGACTTATATAATTTTACCAAAACAGTTATCAACTTATACGAGCTAGAATTGTTGGTGGATTATGATGATGCTTACAAGCAGCCCAATATTGCACCAGAGCTACATATAAAAACCTATTACGAAAGTTTGGATATTGCGCAAAGCAAACGCATTCACTACCTTAAATTTAAACTAAACAAACAGCTTCCATTAGCCAAAGATGAGATACTAAAACAATTAATACATGAGCCAGCCATTAGTTGAGAATATTGATTTTTACTACGATGAGCAGGGCTATATGGTGCTTACCGAAACCTATCATTTAGAAAAAGGCCATTGCTGTGGTTATGGTTGCAGGCATTGCCCATACCATTATGATTGCGTACCAGAACCCAAACGTAGCCAACTTTTATTAATTCAACAAGCCGAGCAACATGCCAAAGGCTAAGAAAATACGAACCCCAACCAACAACTTACCTAAAGTATTGCCAAGTGGCAAAAGTGACATTGGTTTTTTTGAACAAGTGTACGCTGTGGTGCGTCAAATACCGAAAGGCCGGGTAACCAGTTATGGTGCTATTGCTGCATTTTTAGGTGCCAAATCTAGTGCACGCATGGTAGGCTGGGCCATGAATGCTTCATTTGCCATTATCCCAAAAGTACCTGCACATAGAGTAGTTAACCGCAATGGCATGTTAAGTGGCAAAGCCCATTTTGTACCATGTACTTTAATGGAAGAACTACTTGCAAAAGAGCAAATAAGAGTCGAGAATGATACTATTTTGGACTTTGCCAAAAAATTCTGGGATCCTGCGGTAGAATTAAGTTTGTAAAAATTAAGCGTATAGTTTTATTTGGGATTGGTGTATTGTTAAGGTAAAAAAGTAATAGTAATAGTAATTATTGGATTGTGGGTAATCTTTTTACAAATACAATATTGTTATCAATATTTTCTACAACATATGAAATGCTTTTTGAGTGGCATATAAATACCATCCTATGGCTAATTGATAGTCGGCGAATTCACCTTATATAATTGGCACGTATAGCAGAATATTCTTTGTCACAATTTGCGATTATTTATTTTCAATTATATGCACTAAAGGTACTTCTACTATTAAAGTACAACCGTTACCTATTGAAGTATCTATAATAAACTTGCCCAAAAACAACTCGGTTCTTCTTTTGATATTGGCCAACCCAATACCCCCTTTTATTTTCATTACATCAAAGCCTACACCATTATCTGCAATGGTCATTACCAGTGTTTCTTTGCTAAGGTAGCCATTCACT
>JAYWCY010000127.1:0-3001 GCA_043780175.1 Chitinophagales bacterium | reverse complement strand
CAAAATGGAAAAGCGTTCAGTATATTTCGTTGTAGTTTTTGATTGCCAATGGCATCAAAGCGTTTTTTTAAATAGGCTAAAATTTTTGTTGAAAAATTCATCCATGTATTTAATGATTAACAAAAAATGTACAGCAGCTGTAACTGAGCAGAACAACCTTATAATAAAAATAGAATGTTACATATCTAATCCCGGGTCGGTAAATACAAAGCGTTCCTTAAATACAAAGATAAACCATAATGATAGGATAGGGTGGAGAAATTCAGGAATGATGAATGTTGTTGAAAGTCTGCCTGCCCCTTATTCCTTTTATTTAAAATAAAAAACCGTTGCAGCAAACGCCAAAACTTAAAAAAAAATTCTATAAAAACCGCCAATACATCATTCTGCCTTCACAATTTTTTCTATACTGTTTCCCTTTCCGTTATAGCATTTCAGTGTTTTGTATATCAGGTAAAAGTTTAGTATCCCAAATTGGTAAAAGCTGTTACAGGTAGTGAGTATAAAATCCCACAGAATGGTACATAAAGAATATAGCTGCAAATAATAATTCTTTTATATGAAAGGAGATTTTTGTATTTAACCGACTATCAACTAAGCTGGTGCTTTGTGTAAATATTAAAAATAGAATAAAGGCACAAACATTGTATTTACAGCGTATCTTCTAACAGTTTAAAAAATGAAACATGAAAATTATCCCCCACGATCAACTTATTAAAAAACTTGACATATGTATCGCAGCCTGTAATTTTTGCGCCTCAGCCTGCCTGCAGGAAGATGATGTAAAAATGATGGTAAAATGTATACAGCAGGATTTAGACTGTGCAGAAGTGTGCAGAACAACCGCAGTTTTACTTGCAAGAAATTCCCGCCATGGCAAACACTTGCTGCAGGAGTGTATAGAATTATGCGAAGCCTGTGTAGAAGAATGCAGCAAACACGAACAAGACCATTGCCAGGCATGTGCAAAAGCCTGCAGAGAATGTGCCGAGGCCTGCCGTGCAGCAGCATAAGTCTATATAATTGGATAATGTATTGTGTAACTTTTAGCGAACATAAATAATTGCAGGCTTTTTATGTAAACTCAAAATTTTATAAATATTTTATAGCTATAATGTGCTTAAACATAACTTAAGTAAAAGATCAATTGGTTTTGAAAAGCGACTTATTTTTGAAAAGTATAAAACTATTTGTTCCTCACGTGTATTTCTGTAAACCTTTTTTTTAAATACACAATTGAATATAGCAGAAATGACAATGATTTTACCAGCATATGATGCAGTTATTATTGTAATAAAAATTTAAAATGAGTTTTTAATTACAGTAAAAAAAGTTTTACAAAAAACTTGATATAAACAGTGTGTTTTAATTAATTTTTATCTAGTTAATTTATTTTTTTTAGTCTATCAACATCACAGTACCATTAAATGCTACAACCGTTTTTGTATCACTTTCTAAATATTTTATCGTGTAAATAAAAACACCGGTCTTTTGTAAAACACCATTTACCATCCCATCCCATCCGTAATTTATATTGGTAGTATTAAATATTTTTTGCCCGTATCTATTGTAAATATTAAACTCAAAAGCCTCTACTTGTAGGTTACCTAAGACTTTAAAAATATCATTTTTACCATCGCCATTAGGCGTAAACGAATTGGGTAAAATTGTTTTACAACCGCCGTTAGTAGCGTTTTTAGTTGCTATAACTGTAAGCAGTGCAGTGCCGGCGCACTGCCCAATATTTGGGGTAAAAGTATAATTAGTAGTTGCACTATTATTTATAGTTGGTGGGTTCCACACACCTGTAATACCATTCGTGGAAACTGAGGGCAAATTAGGTGGTACTGATCCAATACATATAGGTGCTATTATCGTAAATGTTGGTGTTACATTATCGTTTACCACAACAGTAATAGATTTTGGTTTAGCACATTGCCCTGCAGTTGGTGTAAAATAATAACTAGCACTTGCCATAGTATTTATGCTGGAAGGATTCCAACTTCCGCTCATACCTTCGATAGAAATAATTGGCAATACTGGTGCAATACTACCCTTGCAAATTGGAGGTATAGTTACAAATGTTGGTGTAATTTTTTCGTTTACAATACTATTAACAACAGCAGTGGTAGCACACTGCTCCGCATCGGGCGTAAAAATATATGAAGCAGATGTATTATTATTTATAACTGCAGGCAACCAATTACCTGTTATACCATTGCTAGATGTGCTTGGCAAAATCGATGCTGTACTACCAACACAAATTGGCTGCAAGGCTGCAAATGTTGGTATTGTTTTTTGATTTACTATTACTGACAAACTTGCTGTGGTAGCGCATATATCTGCATTAGGCGTAAAAGTATAAGTTGCCGATGTTGTATTGTTTATTGTAGATGGATTCCATGTTCCATTTATACTATTGGTAGATGTAAGTGGTAAAATAGGTGAAACAGACCCACTACAAAATGGAGCAATAGCATTGAAAGTAGGCGTAACAGAAGGAGTGACCGTGGTATTTAATACCGCTTTTACATTAGTGCATTGCCCGGCATTAGGGGTAAAGATGTAAGTGGCACTTGTGGTATTGCTTATGGTAGCAGGTACCCAAGTACCCTCAATACCGTTAGTAGATGTATTTGGTAATGTTGGTGCAATTGTGCCATAGCATATTGTAGATATTGCAGCAAAAGTAGATGTGGAATTTGCAGCATTTACATTAATGGTCATAGCTGCTGTACTGGCGCACTGCCCTCCGTTAGGTGTAAAATTATAATTGCCCGTTACTGTGTTACTTACTGTGGCGGGTGACCAATTACCTGTAATTCCATTAGTAGAAACTGTTGGTAAAATAGGTGCAACTGCTCCACTACAAATGGCTGCAACAGGTGTAAATATTGGCGTATTAGTAGGGTTTACTGATATCGTTATACTGGTTACACTAGCACACTGCCCTGCGTTTGGGGTAAAAGTATAAATGCTTGTTGTTGTATTGCTTACTGTT
>JAYWCY010000126.1:0-4030 GCA_043780175.1 Chitinophagales bacterium | reverse complement strand
GTCCATTTTAAGCTATGGAAATCTTGTATAGTTTGGTCGTTCCAAGCTACAACAGCTTCATCAGTTGGTAACTCTTGACAGTTAAAAAACATACGTATGAAAGCTACTTGAGAGCCTTCATCTAAACCACCACTAATATCTGGCGCACCTGATGGGCCTGCATTACCAGTAATAGCCAACCCACCATAAATTTTTGCTAATACAGATTTATAACCAGCGGCTGTGGCGTAGGTTTTTTCGGGTGTCAAATCATTTTGCGGAAATAAATCCAGCTTCTTAGCACATGATGTTACAGTTACTGCTACAACAATGGCGAGGGTTAAATTTTTTATTTTATTTTTCATACTAGTATTTTATTTTATTTAAAATCGAAGTTTAGACCTAATGAAAAAATACGTGGCCGTGGATAGATAGTGTTGTCAACGCCTGTATCGCTTGAATTTTCTGGATCTAATCCTTTGTATTTGGTTACTACAAACACATTTTGCACGCTTACAGCAATACGTAAAGCGGCTTTTTTATTGAATACTTTACCAGCATTGTAGCCAATGTTGATATTATCTAATCGTATAAAAGACGCATTTTCTATATAATAGTCCGATAAGTAACGGTTATTTACAAAGCCTGATTCTAAATAGTTGCGAGAAGCATTACCAATAAAATTGATAGGATTTTTAATAGCTCTTAAAACACCACTGTTAGAATTGTAGTTGTTATATAGATACCCACCAAATGAGCCGTGTGCAGATAAACCAAGCGACCACTGTTTGTAAGCAACTTGCGTGTTGATACCTAACAATACATCTGGTGCTGGTTTTTTATAATAGTAACGGTCAGCATCTGTAATTTGCCCATCCCTATTTTTGTCTTCATACAAACCTTCAATTGGCATACCAGATTTTGGATCATAAATTTGTTTAAATACATTAAATGTATATGGACTATATCCAACTGCAAATTTACCAATATTATTACCTGTTCCACCACTAATACCACTCACATCAATGCCTGTAAAACTTGCATCTTGTTGTTTTAGCAAGTTGGTAATTTTAGATTTATTGTAGGTAACATTAAACCCAAAGTCCCAAGTAATATTTCTTGTTTTTACTGGTGTTGTATTAATAGAAAACTCTACACCATTATTTTCAATATTACCCACATTGGTTAATAACGATATATCAAAATTGGCACCTGGCGCAACCGGTACAACACTTAAAAGATCTTTCGTTTTCTTATTATAATATTCTATTGAACCCGAAACTCTATTATTAAATAAGGCAAAATCTAACCCAAAATTTGTAGTTGTGGTTGTTTCCCATTTAATATTGGGATCGTAGGCTGCAGGGCGAAGAAAACTATAATAATTACTGCCAAATTGGTATTGGGCAGTTGAATTGCTTTGAGAATATCTTGGCAAATAACCATAATAATCAATACCATCTTGTTGCCCTGTAATACCCCAACCAATACGCAATTTTAATTCGTTAATGGCACTGCTTCCTTTAAAAAATTCTTCTTTTAACTTCCAAGCACCAACAACAGCTGGAAAGTAACCAACGCGGTTGTTAGGTGAAAATTTTGAACTTGCATCTCTGCGAATAGAAGCCGTAAGCAAATATTTATTAGCCAACGTATAGTTTAATCTAGCATAATAAGACTCAAGTCTATACTCTGGTTTATCTGTAAGAAATGTTGGTTCTGAACCTGCTATGGTATCTTTTTTAAGCGGTGAAGTGGGGTCGGCAATTGACCTATAACTCAAGCTAGGAAAGTTTTTAATATTAGTTGTAAAGTCTTGATAGCTGTGACCAACCAATACATCTATATTACTATTTATACTTTTTATGTCTTTTGTATAAAACAAAGACACGTCGGCTAAAGTATTTTTCTTTCCTTGCTCGTAATAAGATTTGCGGCCTCCAGTTTTATAATTTGTGGCAGAAATAGAATCAATATTATCGTTACCGCTACCATTTGTATTATCAATACCCAAGTTTACAAGCACGTGTAAATCTGGCAAAAAGTGTAGTTTATAGTCTAGTTGAATATTACCAATAACTCTACTAACCGACGATCTATTATCACGAAGATTTAATAAACCCAATGGATTACGGGTTGCCAAATCAATAGGCTTATTATCTACCTGTAACCACTCATAATAACCACCATATTTATTAGTAGCGTTTACTGGTTGGGTTGGATCGAAGTTAATGGCAGATCCTACAGCACCACCGTTAGCAAATCGATTGGTAGTAGATGTAGCCTTAACATTTAAATTAACTGCTAAGTGATCGGTAAAAAACTTTGGCGATAAATTTAATGATGAAGAAAACCGATTAAATAAATCTGTTTTTAAAATGCCATTTTGATTTAGATAGCCTAATGATAAACGGAATGGGATATTTTTAATACTACCAGAAGCACTAATATTATTATCGCTTGCAAAAGCAGGTTGAAAAATTTGATCTTGCCAGTTTGTATTAGCAGTGCCTAATAAGTTTTTGTAAGTATTATTACCAGATGCTACAGCATCTGCATTAATAATACTTCTAATTTCATCACCTGTAAGCACATCTACTTTTTTACCAATTACACCAACAGATGCTTGTGTATTAAAATTGAATTTCACTTGACCTTTAACACCTTTTTTAGTTGTAATAATTAATACACCATTAGAAGCCCTAGACCCATACAAAGCAGTTGCAGAGGCATCTTTTAACACACTCATACTTTCAATATCATTTGGGTTAATAGTATTTAATAAGTTACCCGAACCTGCAATACCATTACCATCTACTGGCACACCATCAATAACAATTAATGGATCGTTGCTAGCATTAAGCGATGCACCACCACGGATACGAATACGGCTACCACCACCGGCACTACCACCACCAGATGTTATTTGCAAACCAGCTACTTTACCTTGCAGTAATTGTTCGGCTGAAGCAATATTTCCTTTCTGAAAATCTTTAGATGACACCGAGGTTACTGCACCTGTTAAATCTCCTTTTTTGCGGGTACCATAAGCCACAACAATTACCTCATTTAGCTTACTGTTTATTTCTTCAAGCGTTACATTAATAATACCATTTGTAATAGCAACTTCTCTTTTGGCAAAATTTACTGAGGATAAAACTAAAGTAGTAGCACCAGCTGGCACCTTAATTTTAAAAGTACCATCAGCGTCTGTTTGGCTAACAATTTTTGTGCCTTTTACTTGCACGGTAACACTTGCAAGTCCAGACCCGTCTCTAGAGTCAGTTACTTTTCCGGTAACAGTTTTTTCTTGGGCATTTGCTAGAGCTGTACAGCAAAATGCCAATGCAAGAAATAGCAATCGTTTTAAATTCATAATGGATGGTTTACTGGTTAAAGTGTAAAATTTTGTGCTTATAATTGATGTTGGTTTAATGAGATTTTATTTAACAACCATATACTTTATCGTTTGAGTTCTAGCATTAAAATTACTTTGCAATAGATAAATACCTGTTGCCATTTTTTCAAGATTTAAAACATTACCTAGCGTAATATTATATGTTCCTTTGGGCTTATATCCGTTATAAATATTAACTAATTGCTTACCATTAATATCAGTTAAAATGATGCTTAAATTACCGCTCTGTAGTAAGCTACACTCAATGGTAGCAGGCTGTGTAGATGGATTTGGATAAATTCTCACTTTAAAATTATCAGTGTACCCAACCACAGAATCACGACGCAATATTGGTGTTATAATTATAGGTAACGATAATACCACATCGGCTACATTTCTATCAGTATAAACATAGTATTCGCCGGGTTGAAGTGTAATGGTTTCAGAATTACCAGTTGCTACTTTTATCGTACCAGTTAAATAGCTGTACCAATTGCCAGCAACAGGAAAAGTAACCGAGCCTGTTTGTTGTGTAACATCAAAATTACCAAGCACTATTACACGTAACGCTGGCTCATTTACCTGCATCCATTTAAACCCATTATTTAAGTCCCAAGTAATATTTGACGATGTAAATGTGGTGATGTAAGGTGT
>JAYWCY010000125.1:0-2195 GCA_043780175.1 Chitinophagales bacterium | reverse complement strand
GTTTAACGGTATAACAGATGCAAGATACACAGGGTCATTTTTAGGTAGTGGTTACTTTTTTTTAGGTGCTGGCTATATGGATTTATTAGGCGATGTTATTTCTGCAGAAGCTGCAAATAACATCACTAATCAAATTAGTGTACCAGATTATTATGTTGATGATTTTGGTACTAAAACTAGTAATACCTCTTTGGCTAAAACTGTAGCTAAGTTGAATAATTCAAGAACGAAGGCAGGTTCAAATATGTTTTATTACGAATGGACTTGGATGTATTTTTTAAATAATGCATGTAATGGTGTTCTTGCCATTGTTGATAATACAACCTTTACAGGAGATATTGCTTCAAAAAAGAATGCAATTAAGGCCTGGGCTTATTTTTGGAAAGGTTATGCGTATTCTCACATCGGCTCTTTATATTATGCTGGCTTAATAAAAAACGATTATGTAGCAAATTCTAATGAATACAAATCAAGTGTAGACATGATTACAGAAGCCAATGCTAATTATGATAAAGCAGCCACTGCCTTAACAGCAGTAACTAATGTTGCAGATTATAATAGTGTTATTAAATATCTAATTCCAACAACTTCTCAAGTTGGAAAAGGTGGTTTGTTAACACCAACAATGTGGATTCATAATATTAACACATTGAAGGCTCGTAACCTTTTAGTAAATAAAAGACTATCTGCCATGACAGCTGCTGATTGGAACGCTTTGTTGGCTTTAACTGCCAATGGTGTAACAAGTACAGATTTTGTTTTTACTGGTAGAGCTGCAACTACAAATAGTTTTTTAAGCTATACAGGTGGCACAGTTCCATCACTAACTGTTGGTAATCCTACAGGTACAACTTATAAAATATCTGAAAGGTTAATTCAAGATTATAAGGCAGGTGATAAAAGGCTTACTACTAACTTCAATACTGCTACTACTTATTTAAACCAAAAAGGCGGTATTACTTTTAGTACAAGATATACACTTCTTGATGTTGCATCTTCAAGCACTGCTGGTACTGTTGGCGGGGTTGGAAGTAAAGTTGCACTTGCTTATGAATTATATTTGGCATCTTCATATGAAGAGAATGAATTAATGAAAGCAGAAGCCAACGTTAAACTAGGTAATATTGCGACTGGCCTTACAAGTGTAGATGCTGTAAGAACTTATCAAGGTGCAGCACTTGCGGCAACGTCTGGTGTAATTACAGATCCTGCTTTAGCTTACGAAGAAGTTAGAAAAGAAAGAAGAGTTGGATTATTATTTAGAAATCTTGCTTTTTATGATGCAAGAAGATGGGGTGTTATAGATGATATTTCTGTTGGTGGCGGTAGAACTAAGTGTGTTGTTGTTAATTCAACAACAGGTGCCGTAAGTACAAACGCAACCATCAATTACAATTTTAGTGATTATTGGGATGTTCCAGATGATGAAACATCTTTAAATGCACCATCTGCTACAAGCGCACCGGTAAAAAATCCTAAATAAATTATTTATATATTATTGTTGTTTACTCCACAAACAATGCCCCGAAATTTTTCGGGGCATTGTTATTTTAATTAAACATGAAGTTTTATCGTACTTCTTGCATCTCTACCAATTTTTTATATATACCACCGGTTTCTATTAAACTATCGTGAGTGCCACGTTCTGCAATTTTGCCGTGGCTTAAAACGATGATCTCATCTGCATGGCGAATGGTGCTTAAGCGATGGGCAATTACAATGCTGGTGCGGTTTTGCATCATATTATTAATGGCGTCCTGTACCAACCGTTCACTTTCAGTATCAAGCGATGATGTAGCTTCATCCAAAATTAATATGGGAGGATTTTTTAATACTGCACGGGCAATGGTTAAACGCTGCCGTTCGCCGCCGCTTAATTTACTGCCCCTATCGCCAATATTTGTTTCAAACCCATATTCTTTTTGTGTAATAAATTGATAGGCATTGGCAACTTTGGCTGCATCTTCAATGTCTTGTAGTGATGCTTTTGGTTTGCCAAGCGATATATTACTGGCAATGGTATCGTTAAACAAAATCGGCTCTTGGGTTACAATGCTAATCTGGTTACGCAGGCTTTGCAAACTGAAATTTTTAATATCAATACCATCAATTAACAATTCGCCTTCGCTAACATCATGAAAGCGGGGTATTAAATCGGCTAATGTACTTTTTCCGGCACCGCTGCTACCTACCAA
>JAYWCY010000124.1:0-2302 GCA_043780175.1 Chitinophagales bacterium | reverse complement strand
TTGTAAACGGCGCTGTAAACCCAGTAGCTACATTGGCATCGCTATTTGCTGTTGAAGAAACACCCGACGCATTTTGATACGTTAAACTATCACTACCATTGTTAATTACTGGGAACTTAACTTCATAGTCACCGCTATGGAGAATAATAAAGTTATAATAACCAGGACTATTATTTGTTGGATTATTAGCTGTAATAGTTGAATCAACTACTATATAAATACCAGATGGATTTTTCTTATATAAATAAACGATAGCGCCATTAATACCGGTAGCCCCGTCATCTTGTTTACCATTATGGTTAGTATCTTTCCATACATAATCACCAATAGAACCTTTTGGATAGTAACCTGCATCTATCGTATTATTATCTTTTGCAACACCTGTTCCATTTGCATCGATATGTACCAATTCGCTATAACCTGTTAATGAATCGATATCTGAATTTAAATCCGTTGTAGGATTTTGATTGACAATAGGTGTTAATTTATACTGCTGGAAAGTTGTTGGGAATTTTACGTAATAATCACCCGTAGGTAAATTAATGAAATTGTAATAGCCTGATTGACCACTAAAGGCATTTGCTGTAAATGCTGAATCTACTAAAACTTGGTCACTACTGCCCACAATACCACTAGGACCTGGTTGGTATAAATATACTTTTAAGCCATTAATCCCTGGACCTGCATGACTGTCTTGCAAACCATTGATACTAGAATCTATCCAAGCATAATTACCGATGGACCCCAAAGTATTAACGCAACTTACCACCATGCCCACTTTTGCAGGTGTGGCCGGTAATAATACTTGCCCATTATCTTGCCGATCAACTTGATAAGTAACCGCATTGTTCATGATATTGCCAGTAGGTACACCATAAGGTGCTTGCATCCCCCAAGTTAATACAATAGAATCAAGCGGGTTAATGGTGGCCGAACTAGTAACTTTTATCGCTTTCACAGAAGTTATATCTATTGGTAGCGTTGTTGACCAATTTGGCGTATTGCAACCACCTGTATTACTAGCACTTGTAAAATCAGCAGACGCACAAGGGTTAGAGGTAGTGGTGTAATACACTTTTATAGGCGTATTAGCAGGATAAGTTGTAACAGCTACAGGCGCAATTAGGTTTGCAAAATAATTTGATCCTCTATTATCACCAATATAAGGGAACACATCAACCATTACTAGATTATCGGCTGGTACATTACCTAAATTTGCCAATGTTATTTTATATTTCACTGGTCCAGAAGCCTGAGCAGTAGCTACATTAGGATAGTAAACATAACCTGTACCAGTATTACAACCACTTTGACCTTTATAAGCTCTAAATGCAACAGCAGTAATAACATTGATAGTGTTGGTGTTAGTAGGCGAAGTAGAAGCAGCATTATCACTGGTCAAGTTCATTGTATTTGTTATACTCTGCGCTAAAGTGCCAGGTTTAATGATGGCTTGCAAGGTTATATAGTAATCTTGGCCGGGAGCAATGGTACTCAATGCATAACTAAGGTTTTGACCAGAGATTGTTGGCGTAATTGGTGTGGAAGTATTTCCAGAAATAAGTGTTGAAGAACCTGATATGTACTTTAGCAACGGATTTAAATTATCAGTTACAACTACATTGGTAGCACTTTGGGTACCGCCCAAATAAGCATGAAATTTATACAAAACTGTATCGCTTGCCAAAAAATTGGCAGATGAATTACCAGATCCATCTGCGTAATATGCATTTTTATTAATATCATGAAACACTGGCTGTGGCCTTAAAACTTCTACAGTATTATCACATGAAGTAAATGGTGTAGTAGTAGATCCATATGTGTAACTACCTGTAGATTTATTACTTACCAGTGTACCGCCATTATTGGTAGCACCGCCATTATACAATATGTTGGCACCAACAACAGCTGTACCATTTCTACCAGTAGTCAATAAATCACCATTATAACTTAAATCTTCATAAGCACCTATTGGCAAAGAACCAGTTACTTTAAAAGATACACTTGTAATATATTCACCTGTAGCCAAAGTTGGTGTAAACGTAGTACCATTACCGATACCTAATGATTGGTATGTACCAGCTACAACATTTGAATGTAAATTGGTATTGTATGTAACATATATGGTTGCAGCAGTTATTGAATCAAAACCATCATGAACAGGATTAATGTTAATTTTGGACAAATTGATAAAATTATCAATATTGTAAGTAATATCTACTTCATCTAGTTGCGTATTACCAGTATTAGCCCAGCCAACACTAAAACCATTACCATTTGTACCAGCAATAATATGATGATC
>JAYWCY010000123.1:0-3253 GCA_043780175.1 Chitinophagales bacterium | reverse complement strand
ACCAAACTTTTGTGTAGCTAAAGGGAAAATGGGTAGCAACCAACGAATAACCGCATAAATACCCATTTTAACCATCACGCCACTTAAAATCATGGTTACGCTAGTTGGTGATTGCTCGTAAGCATCTGGCTGCCAAGTATGTAAAGGAAAGATTGGCATTTTAATCGCAAAAGCTATAAAGAATAACCAAAAACCCAAGTTTTGTTGTGTAGCACTTAGCTTTAAAGCATAGAAAGATGTAATTGCAAATGAATGGTCTGGCGTTAAATTGTACAAGTACAAAATACCCACCAACATTAATAATGATCCAACAAAAGTATATACGAAGAATTTAAACGTCACCGCAATTCTTTTTTCGCCACCCCAAATTGAGCACAAAAAGTACACTGGTATTAATGCCAATTCCCAAAAGAAGTAAAACAATAAACAATCACTTGCTAAGAAAACGCCCAACAAACCAGCTTGCGTTAGTAACATTAAACCATAGAATGCATTGGCATTTTTATAGTTATTATTATATGTTGCAGTAAACACAACGGGAAAAGAAATGGTAGTTAATAAAGCCAGCATTTTAGCCATCCCATCTAAATGTAATGAAAAACTACTGCCTAAAACTGGCAACCATTGTGCATTGTAACTGATGTCTTGTTTTGTAAATACAGCGTATAAACCAGCCACTAGTGTAGCAATAGATGCAACTAAAGCTGTGTTTTTTGCAGTATTACCTTTTTTTAATAAAAAGGCAAGTAAGCCGCTTACAACAGGAATACATATTAATAATAGAGGAACCATATTTATTGAAAGAGTTAGTCTGCTGAATTAAAATATTTTATTTATAAAGTTGATGATGGTGGCATCATTTATCCAAATGAAAAGAATTACTATCATAGACAGAACCATCATTAAAATATACCCACCTACTTGACCACTTTGCACCAAACGTAATTGACGGGAAGCGTAGTTTATTAATTTACCCACACCATTTACCCCACCATCAATACCACTTTTCTCTACCACATTTTTCAAGAAGCCAGACAACGTATTTAATGGGTTAATGATTATCGAATCATACAATTCATCAACATACCATTTGTTTTCCAATACTTTACCTAAACCAGTTACTTCAGTTTCGGATGCTACTTCATATTTACTAAACTTGTTCCAAGTGAAAGCAATAACTATTAATACTAACCCAGTAACAACACCCATCATCAATAATTCTTGTGAATGATTCACGGCATGTGCGTCTACTAATGCAGTTGAACCTGCAAATATTGGTGCTAAATAATGTTCTAACCAGTGACTATCTTTTGCAAATACTTCAGGTATACCAATAAACCCGCCAACAGTTGCTAGAATAGCTAATACAACCAGAGGGATAGTTATCGCAGAAGGGCTTTCGTGTAAATGATGTGCTTGATCCTGTGTGCCTCTGAATTTCCCTAAGAAAGTCATGGCATATAATCTAAACATATAAAAGGTAGTCATTAATGCACCTGCTACACCTAAATAATACAAGATTGGATTTTTCTCATAAGCTGCGGCCAAAATTTCATCTTTGGAAAAGAAACCTGAAAATGGTGGTACACCAGCAATAGCTAAACAACCCAGCAAGAAAGTAATATTCGTAATTGGCATAAATTTCTTTAAGCCACCCATTCTTCTAATATCTTGTTGGTTATGCATGGCATGTATTACAGAACCTGCACCCAAAAATAACAAAGCTTTAAAAAAAGCATGTGTCATTACGTGAAAAACTGCACCAGTATAAGCACCAACACCTAAGCCCAAAAACATATAGCCAAGCTGACTAACTGTAGAGTAAGCCAACACTTTTTTAATATCATTTTGTTTAAGTGCTATTGTAGCTGCAAATAGTGCTGTTGCCAACCCAATAATAGCAATAAAACCTTGTGTACCCGGCGCCATTGTATATAATATGTTGCTACGAGCAATCATATAAATACCAGCAGTAACCATGGTTGCAGCGTGTATTAATGCAGATACTGGTGTAGGGCCAGCCATTGCATCAGGTAACCAAGTATATAGAGGCAACTGTGCACTTTTACCCATTGCACCTACAAATAATAGTGCTGTAATGATGGTAATATCGTGTGGTGTTAGTTTACTTACATTGGCAAAAACCCCAACATAAGTAACCGTACCAAGTTTATTAATTAAATAAAACACAGCTAGCAAAAAGCCCAAGTCACCAATACGATTCATGATGAATGCTTTTTTAGCTGCATAATTATAATTATCATTTTTAAACCAAAAACCAATTAATAAATAAGAACATAACCCAACGCCTTCCCAACCAATAAACATGATAACATAGTTGGCACCCATTACCAACAACAACATCGAGAATACGAATAAATTTAAATAAGCAAAATAGCGACCGTAATGCTGACTTTCTTCATCGTGCATATAAGATGCAGAATACACGTGAATTAAAAAACCAATACCTGTAATAATTAACAGGAAAAGAGAAGATAATTGATCAATTTGAAAAGCAAAAGGAATTGTGAGCTTACCAACTTCAATGAAATTGAAATAGTTTGCAATGATAGCAGTACCAGTACTTTTTACTTGAAGAAATAATAAAGCACTTACAATAAAAGAACCTAAAATAGAGCCGCTACCAATCATTGCAATGACTTGCTTAGACAGCGATTTTCTGCCCAATCCATTAATTAAAAATCCTATTAATGGCAATAATGGTACTAAAAATATTAAATTGTTCATAAGCCCCTAACCCCCTAAAGGAGAATTTTAGTTTTTTAATCTGTTCAAAAAGTTGATGTCAACAGAATGCGTATTTCTATACATCATTACAATAATTGCCAAGCCCACACTTACTTCTGCGGCAGCAACTACCATAATAAAAAATACAAACAACTGACCATCAATCCCAACCATGCTAGCTTTATCGCTTGCATACGCCAGTCCATGGTGCATTTTAGAGAACGCTACTAACAATAAATTGGTGGCATTTAACATCAATTCGATACACATGAATATAATAATGGCATTGCGGCGAGTTAATACACCCACAATACCGATACTAAACAATGCTAACGCTAAAAAAATATAATATTGAATTGGCATAATTACGAGGTTTCAAGTTTTGAGGCTTGTTACTTATACATAGTATTTAAAAAATCATTTCTTCCCTATTACTACGGCACCTACCATAGCACTTAAAAACAACACACTACTTATTTCAAACGGCAATACAAAATCGTTGAAC
>JAYWCY010000122.1:0-2804 GCA_043780175.1 Chitinophagales bacterium | reverse complement strand
AGTTCTTTTGGTAGTAGTTGTAAAATATCCCATTACAAATACACCAATGCCAATGGTTTTTATATTGATACATTATATTGTACAAATACCATTAAATATTTAAGTGTTAGTACAGAAGGCTGCAGCAATATTATTACTAATAAAGTAGCAGTAACAAATGGTGTAGCAGAAAGTAATTTTATTATATGTGCTTCGGTTGTTACACCGCTACCAGTAGTGCCAGCCTGTACCGCATATTTTGTATACAGCCAGTTGCTTGTTGGCGTTAAGTTCAATAGCAATGTGTCACTTAACGCACCAAACGATACGATTGTTGGTCGTAGATGGTCTTTTGGTGATGGTGATTCTGCTCATAATTTGGTAGATCCAATTCATATTTATAGAAAAACAGGTACTTATAACGCTTGCTTAAGCATTAAAACTGCTAAAGGCTGCGAAAGTAAAATTTGCAAAACCATTACCTTAAATGATAGCTTGCCAAATGCTGCTGGCACAATAGTAGAACCAATAAAAATTGTGATTCTGTATCCCAATCCTGCTCATACAACCATGAATGCTTTGGTATGGAATTTTAATACGAATACGGCTGCCGAATTAAGTATTGTAGATATTTATGGTCAGCGTAAATGGAGTTCTAAAACCAATCTATTAAAAGATAATACCAGTATGGATATCAATGTATCTTTCTTAGCAAATGGACCTTACTTCTTCAAAGTAACCACAGCATTTGGTATTGTAAGTCGTAAATTTTATAAACTTTAGAATTTTGTTTCGCTTTTATGTTACAACCGCTATCATTTTGGTAGCGGTTGTTTTTATTTAATAGTCTTGCCAGCCATTATAAATGGCTAAATACATAAATCTAATTCCACGCAAACGTTCTCACCAATTCACATCATTTTAATTACCGTTTGCTTTGTGCTTTGCCCTATTTTTGCCGCGCATTAAAAAAGATGCAACCAGTTAGCTATGTCAGTGTTAGTTAATAAAGATTCTAAAATTATTGTACAAGGTTTTACCGGTACAGAAGGTACGTTTCATGCTACTCAAATGATTGAGTATGGCACGCAAGTAGTAGGTGGTGTTACGCCAAACAAAGGCGGGTCATTGCACTTAGACAAGCCTGTATTTAACACCGTGGCCGATGCTGTTGCAACCACTGGTGCTAATGTGAGTATCATTTTTGTACCACCAGCATTTGCAGCAGATGCCATCATGGAAGCCGCTGAAGCAGGTATTGCTTTGGTAGTTTGTATTACAGAAGGTATTCCTGTACAAGATATGGTAAAAGTAAAAAATTACCTACAAGGCAAAGACACCCGTTTAATTGGGCCAAACTGCCCAGGTGTTATTACTGCCGATGAAGCAAAAGTTGGTATTATGCCAGGTTTCATATTTAAAAAAGGTCGTGTAGGTATTGTATCAAAATCTGGTACACTCACTTATGAAGCTGCTGACCAAACTGTAAAAGCAGGTCTAGGTATTAGTACGGCCATTGGTATCGGTGGCGATCCAATTATTGGTACACCTACTGTAGAAGCCGTAAAATTATTGATGGCCGATCCTGAAACTGACGGTATCATCATGATTGGTGAAATTGGCGGTAGTATGGAAGCAGATGCAGCACTTTGGATTAGAGACAATGCCACTAAACCAGTTGTAGGTTTCATTGCTGGTCAAACAGCGCCTCCAGGTCGTAGAATGGGTCATGCTGGTGCAATTATTGGCGGTGCCGATGATACTGCAGAAGCTAAAATGAAAATTATGGCCGAATGTGGTATTCACGTAGTAGCTAGCCCAGCAGATATTGGTAAAACAATGGCTGCGGCACTATTAAACAAGTAAGTTTTTCAGTGAGATGAATAAAACATAAAAGCCCTTGCAATTGCAGGGGCTTTTGTTTGACATATAAAACTTTTTGTAACCCGCATCGTACTACTATTCGATTTCGGTTGTGTCACTCCCTTGTACGTTCTTATCGCTATGCGAGTTTTATTGTAGCGTTAGCTACTCACTTGCAGTAAGCACTTACTTTTGTACCTTATTATTATGAGCTTAAGTACCAATATATCTTCACCAAAGCAGTTACGCTACGGTGTTGCCGCCTTCTTTTTTGTATCTGGTTTTGGCTTTGCCAGTTGGGCCAGTCGCATACCTACCCTACAACAAAAATTACATTTAAACGATGCCGAATTAGGCACTGCCTTATTTGCAGCGCCTTTGGGTTTAATATTAACATTACCAATTACCGGCATTTTTTTACAGAAATATAGTAGTCGTAGTATTATGCTGATTGGTTCTATCCTATATAATGTATTGCTTTTTTCGCTTGGTTTTGTAACCAACAATTGGCAGTTTATGGGGGTGCTATTTCTGTTTGGTATTTCTCGTAATATGATGAATATCCCCGTAAATACCCAAGCAGTTGGTGTACAAAAATTGTTTCCTAAATCAATAATTTCCACTTTTCACGGTATTTGGAGCGTTTCAGGCTTTGCAGCAGCGGCTGTAGGTGGTTGGATGATTTCTAAAGATATTACCCCAGCTTGGCATTTTTTTATGGTTGGTGTTGCGTGTATGATCATCATGTCAATTGCATTCAAGTACACTATAAAAAATGATGTACAAAAAGTGGAACCTACTAATGCTAAAGCATCTTGGTTTAACCTGCCAGATAGGGCATTGCTAAAAATTGGTTTAATAGCATTTGCCTGTATGGCTTGCGAAGGTATTATGTACGATTGGAGCGGTATTTATTTTCAAAAAATAGTCAATGCACCCAAAGCTTTGCTTGCAATGGGCTA
>JAYWCY010000121.1:0-8247 GCA_043780175.1 Chitinophagales bacterium | reverse complement strand
CTTACTCCTACTTACCACGTTATGGAAATGTACAATGTGCATCAAAATGCCGTGATGTTGCCGCTTAAAGTTAACAGCAATAACTACCAATTTGACGGTAAAAGGTTACCAGCAATTTCTGCCTCTGCTTCAAGAGATAAAAACGGTGCTATTCATATTTCAGTCACCAATATTGATGCTTCTAAAGAACAAAAGATCAGCATTAGCCTTGGCGATATTAAAACAACTTCTAGCAGTGCAAGAATTTTAAAATCGGCCAAACTACAAGACTATAACAGTTTTGAAAAGCCTAAAAACATTGTTCCTACTGCTTTTAATAATTATAAAATAAGTGGTAACGAATTAGAAATAACCCTACCTGCTTTCAGTGTTGCAGTGATAGAATTGAAATAAAACATAAAATAATTTTACATGAAATACATTATTTGCCAAATACTACTATGTACGTTATTGTACACAAGCCAAGCGCAAACAGTTTGGCAAAATAAAAAATGTGCTGTAGTACTTACCTACGATGATGCCATTTCTCAGCAGCTAGATAATGCAGTACCAGTTTTAGATTCTTTGCACTTAAAAGCGACTTTTTACCTAACAGCTTACTTCGCAAAAGATAGATTGAACGACTGGAAAAAGGTGGCTACAAAAGGATACGAATTAGGAAATCACACACTGTATCATCCCTGCAATGGTGGCAAAGGCAGAGAATGGGTAAAAGCAGATTATGACCTTAAGCAATACACCATGCAAAGAATGGTGGATGAAACCAGAATGACCAACGTGTTTTTACATGCTTTAGATGGCAAAACCAAAAGAACTTTTGCCTACACATGTGGCGATATGACAATTGGTGACACATCTTTTATTGACCGTATGAAAAATGATTTTGTAGCAGCAAGAGCAGTAAGAAATGAAATGCACACCATTGATAAAGTTGATGTGTACAATGTTGATTGTTACATGGTAAATAGCAATACCGCTGAACAAATGATTGAATGGGTGAAAAAAGCCGAGGCAACCAATTCGCTTTTAGTGATTTTATTTCATGGTGTTGGTGGTGGCAATACATTAAATGTGCAAGTGAATGAGCATAGCAAGTTTTTACATTATTTAAAACAACACGAAAACAATATTTGGATTACAACCATGCTTGATGCTGCTGAGCATGTGAATAAGTATAACGCAAAAAATAAATCGTAAGAATATATAATTCTCAATCAAAAAAATATGATGTCAACCATTTACAAAAAATTTCTTTTCACCTGCTTGTTGGTAGCAACTGTATTTTTAGCATTCAGCCAAAGCAATGAGAATATCAGTAATTATCAGCAGGTAAATACTTACACAAATCCAGTTTTGCCAGGTGATCATCCAGATCCTACCATGATTAAAGTGGGTGACGATTATTACCATTGTGGTTCATCGTTTCATTTTACACCATACTTGCCTATTTATCATTCAAAAGATATGGTACATTGGAAAATAATTAGCCGTGTAGTACCGCCAACTGTTACAAAGGTTACTGACAGGCCTTCTGCTGGTATTTGGGAAGGTGCTATTACGTATTTCTATGGGTCTTTTTGGATATATTATTCAGTAAATAGTCAGCAACATTTTTCTAAAGCAACGACGCCTTATGGCCCATGGTCAGAGCCTGTGGCGGTAAAAGGCAACCCTGTTACCGGACTTTTGGGTTATGATGATGCCATTTTTGTAGATGATGATGGCAAGCCATATCTCATTATTAAAAACGGACAAAAAACCAATCGCTTACAAGCGTTAGGCAGAGATGGTCAACTAACAGATACCGTAATAAACCTCGATTGGATAAATGCAAAATTGCAATATAGCTGGGCCGAAGGGCCGGTAATGTGCAAGCGTAACGGCTTTTACTACTATTTTCCAGCAGGCGATGTAACTGGCGGTCAGTATGTTTTGAGAGCCAAAAAATTAACCAGCGATTCTACTTATTGGGAAAGATTGGGTGACTTTTTTAAGCCTGTTACCGATACAAAAGTTGGTTTTCGCCGTCCCAACCACATCTCTGCACCTTTTCAAATAGCTGATGGTACTTGGTGGACCATTGGGCAGAGTTATGAAAGATATGGTAGCGATGATTGGTCAGGTCTAGGTCGTCAAACATCACTCTATCCTGTAATGTGGGAAGGCGCTAGACCGTGGGGCATGGCACCAACTACATTGCCAATTACAAAACCCAATTTGCCGCAATCTGGTATTTTATGGCGAAGTGTTGGTAGCGATGATTTTGAAAAGGAAACACTCGATTTACAATGGCATTTTTTAACCAAAAAAGCAGCCGCCAGTTACTCACTTTCTGCACGCAAAGGATGGATAAGGCTTTTGCCAGATACCAATAGAACGCATTTGGTACAAAAAGAAACAGATCATTTTTATACCGCAGTTACCAAAGTAGATGTTGATGCTACAGATGCTACTACAAAAGCTGGTATCTACCTTACCAATGGTGACCAAAAAGTGTCTGCTACACTGTATTCTGGCTATGATAATGGTAAAAAAATTGTATTTAAACTTGGTAATGACCTACGCAGCGTAGATAATACCGTTGGTAATATTATTTGGTTAAAAATTGAAAGAAACGAGCATAATTTAATGGCTTGGTACAGTGCGGATGGCAATACATGGGTATCGCTGGGCAATGCAATTAGTGCTGTTAATTTAGATAAAACCCAACCAAATTATAATTCTTGGGTAGGTACAAGTGTGGGTGTTTTTGCCGAAGGTAAACCTGCCGATTTTGATTTTTTCACTGCAAAGGATGGTTTCACGCCAATGGTAGCTGGTGGTTACAGTAATTATTATGGTGTAAAGAAAACCGCAACTGGTACTGATGTTTTGGTGACTAATACTTCAACGTATGGTGGTTGGTTTATGATTTCTGGTGTTGAGCTAAGTAAAAAATCACCATCAGCTATTGAAATTACTACTGCTGCAACTGCTGCTGGCAAGCTAGAAATATGGTTGGATGATTTGAAAGCAGGTAAATTAATTGCTACAATACCAGTAAGTGCAACTGGTGAAAATAACTGGAAAGCTTTTTCTAAAGCTGTGAAAAATATTACAGGTCACCACGATGTATTTGTGAAATACCCAACCAATAGCGAAGGAAAAATCACCATTAAAAGCATTCGATTTCTAAAATAGTCAATCATTCATTTATCAGATTGATTGATACCCAAAAATACCATCATGAAAAAATTATTATCACTTGTTGTAGCTACATCTATCAGCGTTGTAACATTCGCACAAGACATTGTAAAGCAGGCTTCCGTTGGGTTTGATGTATTGCAAGCTAATATTCCACATGGTACTATTGATACTATTGGTTACGAATCTACAACGGTTGGTACTACACGTAGAAGCTTGATTTACACACCACCAGGTTTTTCTAAATCTAAAAAATATCCTGTGCTTTATTTGTTGCATGGTATTGGTGGCGACGAAAAAGAATGGTTTAATCAGGGTAAACCGCAAGTGATATTGGATAATTTATATGCACAAGGTAAGCTGCAACCAATGATTGTGGTATTGCCAAATGGTAGAGCCATGAAAGATGACCGAGCTATTGGTAATATTATGGCACCAGAAAAAGTACAGGCTTTTGCCACTTTTGAGAAAGATTTATTGAATGATTTAATTCCATTTGTAGAAAGTCATTATCCTGTGTTAACCGATAAAGACCACCGTGCCATTGCAGGGTTGTCTATGGGTGGCGGTCAATCTTTAAACTTTGGTTTGGCCAATTTGGATAAATTTTCTTGGGTGGGTGGTTTTTCTTCTGCACCAAATACCAAAAAGCCAGAAGAGTTAGTGCCAGATGCAGAAGCTGCCAAACAGAAACTAAAACTTTTGTATATCTCTTGTGGAGATAAAGATGGCTTACTCAATTTTAGTAAACGCACCCACGACTATTTAACCGATAAAAATGTACCACATATTTATTACATAGAGCCGGGTGTTCACGACTTTAAAGTTTGGAAAAATGGTTTGTACATGTTCTCTCAACTGCTATTTAGGAAGCTAGATGTATCAACTTTTCCTAAATATGTGTATGCTGCACAATAACCCTTTTTTAATATTACTAAATTAAATAAAACTTGCCATCATGAATTATAGATTATTAACAATTGTAATAGCCAGCTCGTTAGCAACTGGCATTTGCACTGCACAAAGTGCTGTTGTAGAAGATTTTAAACCTACTAGCACCACGCAACAAGGTAAGCAATATCCTCAAGTAAATTCTGAACGCAGAGTAAGGGTACGTATTGCTGCACCAAATGCCACAAGAGTCCAATTAGATATTGCTGCTGTAAAATACGATTTGGTAAAAGACACTGCTGGTATGTGGATTGGTGAATCTGCACCGCAAGACGAAGGCTTTCATTATTACCAATTACAAGTAGATGGTGCTTCTGTACCAGACCCAGGTAGCTTGTATTTTTATGGTGCCAGCCGCTGGGGTAGCGGTATTGATGTGCCTGCAAAAGACCAAGATTTTTATGCTGTAAAAAACGTACCACATGGGCAGTTAAGAGAAAGCTATTATTTCTCAAAAACATCTAACAGCGTTCGTAGGGTATACATTTATACACCGCCAGGCTATGATAAAGAAACCTCTAAAAAATATCCTGTTTTATACCTGCAACATGGTATGGGCGAAAATGAAACTGGTTGGGGTAGCCAAGGCAAAACTAATTTTATAATGGATAATTTATTGGCCGATGGCAAAGCCAATCCATTTATAATTGTGATGGAAAATAGCAGCGTAAACTTTGGGCCAGGGCCACGACCCACAGGGCCTGCGGCTTCTAAAATATACACAGCTGAATTTCAAAAAATATTGTTTACTGATTTAATTCCATACGTTGAATCTAACTATCGTGTTGTAGCCGACCAACCACATAGAGCCATGGCTGGTTTATCGATGGGCGGTATGCAAACACACACAATTGTTGTTGGTGACCCAACTAAATTTTCACATATTGGCATGTTTAGTAGCGGCACGTTTGTACCATCAGAAATTACAGATATTGAGGCTTTTAAAAAGAATGTAAAATTGGTGTTTATGAGTTTTGGTGGCCGTGAAGGCGGTGCTACTAAAATTCCTGCCGCTGCCGAAGAATGGAATAAAGTGGGTATTAAAAGTGTCTCCTACGTATCGCCAGAAACTGCACATGAATGGCAATCTTGGCGAAGAAGTTTGTACCAATTTGCACAATTATTATTTAAATAAAGGATGCAAAAAACTCATGTTTACTATTTCAAGTAATAGCAAATGCATCAGATCAATTATTGGTATTTGAAGCATTGCACCAATAAAAAGGTATCTGTTGAAATGCATATTTATCCCAAAGGTGGTGATGGTTTTGTATTTAAGCAACCCAATTGGATGCGGACTTTATTTGAATGGATGACTGTAAATAAATGGATTAAAAATTAAGATTAATTTATGACTAGTATTTCCATCCTTACTAAGAAACATTTTTACAAATCAACCATATTATTGATGGGTTTTGTAATGCTTTGGAGTCAGCCTATATTCTCGCAACAAGCTCCTTTAAAAATTCAGGTAGATGCTTTAACTACTACTGGAAAAATGCCGCCTTTTTGGTCGTATTTTGGGTATGATGAACCGAATTATACAACAAGAAATGATGGTAAAAAGTTACTGAAGGAACTGAAGCAATTAAGCCCCGTAAATGTGTATGTGCGAACGCATAATTTACTCACATCTAAAGGCAATAGCAAAGGGCCAAATTTAAAATGGGGATTTACAGATGCCTATAAAGAAGATACCAATGGCAACCCCATTTACAATTGGATAACCGTTGATAGCATTATAGATACGTATATACAAATAGGTGTAAAACCTTTGATGGAAATTGGTTTTATGCCAAAAGATCTGTCTTCAAAACCAGAACCTTATGACCATACTTGGAGCGAAGGCGGTAATATTTGGACTGGCTGGACCTACCCTCCAAAAGATTATAATAAATGGCGAGAACTGGTATATCAGTGGGTAAAACATTCTGTAGAACGCTATGGCAAGCAAGAAGTAACCTCTTGGCTTTGGGAAGTTTGGAACGAACCCGATATTGCTTATTGGTCTGGCACGTTTGAAGAATATTGTAAAATGTACGATTATGCTGCAGATGGACTAAAAAAAGCCTGCCCAGAGTGTACCATCGGTGGCCCACATTCTACTAGCCCGGGTGCAGAAAAAGCCTACAACTTTCTTACAAAATTTATTGAACATTGCTTGCGTGGTACAAATTATGCAACTGGCAAAATTGGCACACCGCTACAATATATTGGCTTTCATGCTAAGGGCGCACCAAAGTTTACCGATGGACATATTAGTATGAATATGGGTACACAACTAAAAGATATTGAAAAAGGTTTTCAAGCTGTGAACTCATTTCCTGAATTAAAAAATATACCAATTATTATTGGCGAATGTGACCCCGAAGGCTGTGCTGCTTGTTCAGAAAAACGAGATGCAAAATATGGCTATCGCAATGGTACCATGTATTCAAGCTATACAGCTGCCTCTTTTGCAAGAATTTATGAACTGATTGACAAGTATAAAGTAAACCTAAAAGGAGCAGTTAGTTGGTCATTTGAATTTGAGGATCAAGAATGGTTTGCTGGTTTTAGAGATTTGGCCACACATGGGGTAGATAAGCCCGTGCTAAATGTGTTTCGCATGTTTGGTTTAATGTCGGGCAATAAAATTGCGGTTAGTACTGCTGGCGGTTTTAATGCTAGCGATATTATTGCTAATGGGGTAAAAGGCAACAATGATATTAATGCCTTAGCTAGTAAAAATAAAAATGCCATTTATATACTAGTTTGGAATTATCACGATGATAATGTAGCTGGCGAAACCGCACCTGTAGAATTAACCATTAATGGTGTGGGCAATAGTAAAGTATTGGTAAAGCACTACCGTATTGATAACCAATTTAGTAATTCGTTTGAGGCTTGGAAAGCCCTTGGTAGCCCACAAAATGTAACACCCATGCAATATGTAGCATTAGAAAAAGCAGGGCAATTACAATTGTTACAAGCACCAGAATGGAAGGAAACAACCAATAACAAAGCAGTGTTAATGTTCAATTTGCCAAGGCAAGGGGTGTCGTTAATTGAGCTGACTTTGTGATAGCAATTAGTTAAAAAACATATCAATAGATTGATGTACAACCGTAGATTATATGGTATGCGCATCGTAAAAAACTAATCATAAATAATGAAAAAAAATACTTCACCATTAGTAAAAAAAAATACAAGTGTAGTTGCAATAGCTGCAATAGTACTTGCGATTGCTACGCCTTTTTTGGTACATGCACAAAGTGCAAAATTGGCTGCTAAACCAGCTAAAACATCTGCAATTAGTACTGGTAAATACCGCAATGTATTTTTAGAAGCTGGCTATAGCCAAGCTGATATTGATGCCAAATTAAAAAAAGCCTATTACGATGTGTTTGAAGGCCCTACTAAAGTATATTTTGAGGTAGGTGATACAATGGGCTATGTAACAGATATAAAAAATAATGATGCTAGAACCGAAGGGCTTTCTTACGGTATGATGGTAGCTGTGCAACTTGATAAAAAGGATGTGTTTGATAGAATTTGGCGCTGGAGTAAAAAATATTTACAACACCAATCTGGGCCACGTGAAGCTTATTTTGCTTGGAGCATTAACCCAAAAACCTTGAAAAAAAACTCAGAAGGTTCGGCCTCCGATGGTGAGTTGTACTACATCACTAGTTTATTATTTGCAGCCAATAAATGGGGCAATAATACTGGTATCAACTATTATGGCGAAGCCAGAAGAATATTAGATGCCATGTGGAAAAAAGATGGCACAGGCAATATTTATAACCTAATTAATACTGATGCAAAGCAAATAAGTTTTGTGCCAGAAGGAAATAATTACAAATGGACAGATCCTTCGTACCACTTACCAGCTTTTTACGAGGTATGGGCTATGTATGCCAAAGATGGTCACGAAAAGTTTTATAAAGATTGTGCTGATACATCTCGTATTTTCTTTCACAGGGCGTGCGATGCAGTAACGGGTTTAAATTATGACTATACTGAGTTTAGCGGTCAGCCACATGCTACACGTTGGGCAGCACCTGCTTTTCGGTACGATTCGTGGCGAGTGCCAATGAATATTGCAATGGATTATGCTTGGTTTGCAAAAGA
>JAYWCY010000120.1:0-2184 GCA_043780175.1 Chitinophagales bacterium | reverse complement strand
TATATTGCGTAAACTTTCGGTGGTGCTACCTGCCAAAGCGGCTGTTTCACGAACAATATTTTTTTGTATAACCTTTATTTTTTTACTTAATGCGCCTACCAAAAAAGCCAATATCACAATACCAATTAAGTAAACAATTATCAAGCTCCAATGAATGGAAATACTAACAATAAAAAGGAAAATAACACCAATTAAAATAGGGAACAATATATTAATAAAATAACCTATGAATTGAGAAGAATCTTGCCTAACTTTTTGCAAAATAGATAAGGTTTCGCCACTGCGTTGATCGGCAAAATCTTGGTACGGCAAACGCATAGAATGTTTTAAACCATCGGTAAAAACCTTGGCACCAAATTTTTGAACTACCACATTTACTACATAATCTTGAAATGATTTTGCAATGCGGGAAACCATTGCCACACCAATTGATAAACCCAATAACAAACCCATATGGTTTAAAAAAGTAGCTTTGTCAATAATTGGTTTTATGATGTAGCCCTTTTTGCTGAGATCCCCAGTGGTGTTCATATAATCAATAATCTTACCAAAAATAGTAGGGTCTAATAAAGAAAAAGTAGTATTAATAGCTGCTAAGAACATGGCCAAAACCAATTGCCAACGGTATGGTTTAAGGTAAGTAATTAAAATCTTCATTCAGGTAATTTAGGTGCAGTAATGTAACAACAATCATGCTTTTAGAAATTGTAGTGCCATTATTGCATATCGCAATGGGGAAAAATTATTATTTTATAGATTTATAAACCATCCCATCTTTCATTACAAATTTCACATCGTTTAGTAAAGAAATATTCTTAGTAGCATCACCTTTAACAGCAATTATATCAGCAAAAGCGCCTGCTTTTATTTCGCCAATTTTACCTTGTTGGTCTAACAAATCGGCTGCAGTTGTGGTGGCAGTCTGTATGGCTTGAGTTGCCGTCATACCCCATTGAACCATAAAGCCAAAGTCATTTGTTTGGGGCAAATTCCAATCGTAACCACCAATATCAGTACCATAAGCAATTTTTACACCTTTGGCCAAAGCTTTCTTAAACATAGCTGGTACCGTTTCACGAAAGTAAGCATTGATAGGGCTTCCAGCCTTTAAGCGACCATCAGCAACAAAGTCGTTTACAAAAATAGTAGGACACCAAAAAATACCTTTTTTAACCATTAGGTTCATACATTCTTCATCCATACCACTACCATGCTCAATAGTTGATGCACCGGCATTAATGGCGGCTAAAATACCATCACGTGTCATAGCATGTGCAGCCATTTTCCTTCGGTTTCTGATAGTTTCATCACCAATAGTATTTATTTCATCGGTTGTAAAATTGGGAATGCTTCTGTATGTTGTATCGTTAATGCGGTAATAACCTCTATCAGCATAAATTTTTATCCAATCTGCACCGCGGGTAATTTGCTCACGGGTAGCTTTACGAGCTTCATCTACGCCAGTAATTTCTTGTACGCCTTTTGGCATTTTTAACTCCCAAGCATAATCGCTTTCTTTTATTGGGTAATGACCTGTGGTATTAATTGCCAAAGTAGAAACGAACATCCGTGGACCAGGTATAATACCATTTTTAATCGCTTTTTTTACATCAACATCTGCGTAACCAGCACCTTCTGTACCCAAATCTCTGAGCGTTGTAAATCCATTATTTAACGCAATGCCGCAACTACGAGCGGCACGCAAAGTTCTATAGGGCACACTCTCTTTTAATAATTGCACATCATAATCTTCGCTAGTAATATCGCCTTGCAATAAAATGTGCGTGTGACAATCTATTAACCCTGGTAAAACAAAATAACCAGACAAATCGATAGTTGTATCCACTTTAGTTTTTACATCTTTTGTAGCACTAATACTTTGAATTATGTTATTGCTCACAATAACGGTTTGGCCAGTTAAAACTTGCCCAGATTTTGTATCTAACAACTGGCCACACTTGATGGCTGTAACCCTTTGCGAATAGGCATTTACTAATACTGAGAGGGCAACTACTAAGAAGAAGAATTTTTGTTTCATAAGTTAATTTTGATTCGTCTAAAATACAACTATTAACAGAGATAAAAGTTCGATTATGATAAGTGGTGTTCGATAACCACTTTAATTTAGTCTAGTAATTCAGTACAATAATAACCAGCATTTACTAAAACATTCACAACAGCATG
>JAYWCY010000119.1:0-2361 GCA_043780175.1 Chitinophagales bacterium | reverse complement strand
TAAAGAAATAGGGTTTGAAAGGCTTGTAATTACTATCAGGGCTGTTACTTTGTAAATAGTACCGCTACCGATCACAAAGTACAGCTACAGCAACTGGGTTTAGTCTATGTTTTTTCCTCCAATTCTTTTCTATTTTTTCAATAAGTTCATTGAGTTTATGATAGCTGAACAGATGTTATCTAGCAAAGCTTACCAAGTTACTAAAGGATATGTTCTTTTTGATTCCTTTTTTGATGATGGTAAACAGCAGATTGGCAATCAGGGTACACCATATCTGCATTTTGATGGGATTTTCATTGTCGCCTAAGAAGCTGTTTCAGGGGAAGTTTTGTTTAAGCTGTTTGAACAGCATTTCAATCTGCCAGCGCATCTTATAGAGCAACCCTATTTGTTCGGCAGTCATTTCCATGAGGTACTGAGAAACTCAAATATGCGATCTTTTTCTTTATCGTAATATACCACTCGGTGTAGGATCAATAGCTGTTCCATTCCGTTTTCGTCTTTATACTTCACCAGTATTTTCTGGTCTTTGATGTAATTGTCAGGTATATTATCGGGTATCTCTATCTCATCCAATTGCTCATAAACGGCATTGTCTTTTAGACTTGTTACAAAATGGGTATTGGCCTTTGTCTATTTAGCGTACTGCTTATAATACGCATATCCACGATCGAAAAGGGCTATTTGATGGGGTTAAAGATGGAGTTTGGATAGGAAGGTATGATTATGGGTGGCTGCATCGGTAAAATGAATGAGCTGGGGTACTTCTTCGTAACCATTGAGCATAGTATGTACTTTAATGCCGCCTTTACTTTTACCATCAAGTGCTTTTCGCCCTACACATTTCATAATGGCTTTAAACAGGCTGATAATAGTTCTGTCAATAATAAAAATACGTTTAAGCAGTTTATTTTCTGTTTGGCTGTCCGCTAAAGTAGATTTGTAATGACGGTAAAGTTTGGCATAAACAGCACCAAAGAAACTTTCTGCCCTTATTGCATTGGCTTCACTTAAGGTGCTACGCGGCGGGGTATAAGTAATACCAAGATGGTTCAGCTTATCGCCATAGGCGGCTGTGCCTTGTGTTACTTTCCGCAAAGAAGTGTAATTATTCATAATACAATAGAGCATACAGATAAAATATTCCCACCCACCACATCGTTTACAATAATGATCAGCGTCGTGTTCCTTTACCAATTGATTGAAAGACGTCTTGTTAATCAGGCTCATTATTTGAGAAAATACTGGCTGTCCGGAAAAACTCTTATTTTACAGCATACAATTTAATGTGTTAATTAAATGTATGATATACGGGGGATGCTTCGGCTACACCCTTATTATTTATTTTTACCTGACAGTGATGATTTGTAATTTATCATTTACATGAATTTTTATTAAAAACAAAACAGGTTCGTTACCAGAAAAAATGGTAACGAACCTGAATAGAATAAATAAATAAATAAAGTGACTTCTTATTTTACTGTTTTTACAGAACCAATCAATTGCTGACTAGTTGCGTTATAAACCTGTAAAATGTAAGGTCCTTTAGATAGATTATCATTATTTAGCGAAACAAAATTTACACCTTCATTAAGCTGTACTACTTTGTTTACAACCATCTTCCCATCTGCATTCATCATTTTTATAACTGCATTTTCGTTGGTGGCAGTATTAATCCTTATAGTAAACTTATTACCTGCAATTGGGTTTGGATAAACCGCTACAGCTTGTACAGCCAAATCATTCGTAACTGAAACAATGTTGCTGTAAGAAGCTGTACCGTTAACATCAACTTGCTTTAAACGATAGTAACCAATGCTACCAACATTTTTTAAATCATCTTGAAAGCTGTAGTTTAAAACAGATGAGCTATTACCATTAGTTGCTTTTGAAGCAACAGTACCGATGTTGCTAAAATCAACACTATTACCACTACGCTCTAACCCAAAGTAGTTGTTATTAATTTCATTTGATGTAGACCAATTTAAAACAACTGAAAAAGCAGTTTTACTAGCACTAAAAGACATTAGGTTAACAGGTAATGGAGTAACGTCTAATAATGCCACATCATCAATGTAAAAAGTTTCTACAGTACCACCTACATTAAACCAAGGATTAAATGAAGTTAGACCTGTAAAAGTCGTCGTGTATTGCATCCACGTGGTAGTAACAGTTGTGTTTGCTAAATAAGGGGCACCGCCACCATTACATGCTTGTATTTTACCAACGCCATTTTTCGACTTTACCCATGCTGAAACTTGATAAGTATGTGTGGCATTTAAACCATTTACTGCCTGACCAGCTAATTGTGGCTGATAATTACTAGCGGCAGTTGCTACAACTATTTTGCCCGCATTAAAG
>JAYWCY010000118.1:0-4967 GCA_043780175.1 Chitinophagales bacterium | reverse complement strand
CCACACAACCCAATAGCCTCAATAGTTTTATTTATTCAATTATTAGTAAGTCAGATTATTCGCTTACCAAATATTCTGTAGAACACTTCGCCACATTTTTTAGAGGTTTACAACAAATAGTTACCTTGTTACAACAGCAGCAGCATAGTAGTAAACAGCTGCAAACCTGGTGCGATAGAATTGTACATCTGTTATCTGACCATCATGTACAAGCTTTGCAGCAGTACAAAAAAAATGATGCAATGCCTGCTTATAAAGTATTAGCGTTTGGCAACTATTTAAGGCGCCACTTTAAGCAAAAAAATACAGATTTGATGGATATTTATGCTAGAATTGATGCTTATTTAAGCCTTGCTATTGCTAGCAAAAAATACCAGTTTACTTTTCCAAATATTCAAACGGCTGCACAACCATTTATTGAAGCCAAGGGCTTGTGGCATTTATTATTAAATATTCCTGTAAGCTATGATCTAAGCCTTAATAAACATACCAATTTTTTGTTTTTAACGGGGGCAAATATGGCTGGCAAAAGCACATTTATTAAAGCTGTTGGTATTTGTGTGTACCTAGCCCATATAGGCATGGGTGTACCTGCACAAAACATGCAATTAAGTTTGTTTAATGGCTTGCTCAGTAACATTAATGTGGTAGATAATATCGCCAAAGGCGAAAGCTATTTTTTTAATGAAGTAAAGCGTATTAAAAATACTATTGAGAAAATTAGTGATGGTAAAAGTTGGTTAATATTAATAGACGAATTGTTTAAAGGAACTAATGTGCAAGATGCCATGAAGTGCAGTACAACTGTAATTGAGGGCTTGCATAAAATGCCAAACGCACTATTTATTCTTTCTACGCATTTATATGAAATAGGCGAACAATTGCAACAATATTCAAACATAGACTTTAGGTTTTTTGAAACGAGTGTAGCCAATAACGAATTGGTATTTAATTATCAGCTTAAAAAAGGTATTAGTAACGATCGACTGGGTTATTTAATATTAAAAAGAGAAGGGGTTGTAGAATTGTTAGATGCATTATAACCCTATAAATACAACTTATTTAAGTGGTTGATACTGAGAAAAGCCAGTTTTGTACAATTTTTTCAGCCAAAATAGTAGCCAAATATATGTTTGCACTACAAAACTGAAAAAATGAGAACTATCTTCATTACTACGTTTGTTTTTATGCTGTGTTTAGGCGCATTCGCGCAACCCAAAAACAATCAAATTACGGGTACCATCCTCGATAGCTTAAGTAAACAACCTTTACCTAATGCAACTGTGATATTATCTAACACAAATTCTACCAAAACAACCACCACGTCTGACAATAAAGGTATTTATATTTTTAAAAATATAGCTACTGGCTCATACACTTTGACAATCCAATACATTGGCTACAAAACCATCATAATTACTTCAATTACTATAAACAACGAATTAAATAAACCATTTACGCATTTGCTAAGCCTAGAACAAAAAGGTTTAAAAGCAGTAACCATCACAGCTGCGAAGCCATTTATTGTAATGTCTGCCGATAAATTAACCTTAAATGTTGCATCTAGCCCATTAGCTGCAGGTGGCAATGCTTACGATGTATTATTAAGGGCACCAGGTGTGGTAGAACAAAACAATAGCCTAAATCTTAATGGCAAATCGGTTACCGTCTTAATCAATGGCAGGCCATCTAATCTATCTGGTGAAGATTTAAAAACCATGCTGTCTGCTATGCAAGCCAATGGTATAGAAAAGGTAGAATTGCTATCAAATCCTTCGGCTAAATATGATGCCCAAGGTGCTAGTATCATTAATATTATTTTGGCTAAAAACAAAAACTTTGGTACCAATGGCACTGCTACACTAGGCATTGGTACAGGTAGATATATCCGTGGCAATACGGGTGTAACGCTTAACTATCGCAATGCCAATACAAATATTTACGATAGTTACGATTATGCTTACAATCCTCAATACGTTCAAAATGGATCAGATAGAAATATTGGCAGTACTGCAAACATTGTAGAAAGTGAATACGAAGTAAGAAAGCGTAGTAATCACAACTATAAAATTGGACTAGATTACGACATTAATAAACGCAGCTCATTTGGATTTTTGGCAAAAGGTATTTCTGTGGTAAGAGATAGACAAGTAGATCATAACACAACATTGCATATTATTGGCTTGGCAAATGACAGTGCTTCAAATATTATTACAATTGGTGCAGCCAATATTTTTAATCCTTCTATCAATATATATTATAAAACCTTATTAGATAGCGCTGGCAAGCAAGATATTATCATCAACGCAGATTATTTTAATTACAATAGAAAATGGAACGATGACTTTACCACGCGCTATTACAATGAAAAAGGAATAGAATACCAATCACCATTTTACTTGCGAGACAATTCACCTGCCATTATTGAGCTAAAATCTATTACAGCAGATTATACAGCTACTAGCAAATTTGGCAAATGGGAAGCAGGATTAAAAACTTCGTTTGCAAAGACAGATAACGATGTATTGTGGGAGCAACAAGTAGGTAGCAATTGGAAAGTTGATGCTGGCAAAACCAATCATTTTATTTATAAAGAAAATATTATTGCCGGCTATCTTAGCTTAAACAAAACCATTAAAAAATACAGTATTCAAGCAGGTTTGCGTACAGAGTATACAAGTACCAATGGTACATCTATTACTGCTAATCAGACTAACACCAATCGGTATTTAAGCTTGTTTCCTAATGTAGCTGTGTCTTATACCAAATCAGCATTACATATGTTTAAAATAAGCTACCGCAAAAGCTTACAGCGTTTTGGTTACGAAGTTGTCAATCCATTTGTTGTATACCAAAGCCAATTTAGCTATACACAAGGCAATCCAAAAATCCTACCAACATTTGTGCATGCAATAGAGCTCACACATGTGTACAAGTACCAATTATTTACAACACTTAGCTACTCGCATATTACACAAACACTGGCGCAAGTGTACAAACCAGGATTGGATAGTTCTATAATCAGCACTTACGAAAACCTAAATAACGCAAGTGTTGTATTGCTTACGGTTACATACCAAAAAAATTTTTTTAATGGTAAATGGGGCACCGTGAATACGCTTGGCGCATATTATGCAAAATACGATGCCTTATCTTTTGGCAATCCAGTAAATTCAAAGGTTACTGGTTATATTAATACTACCAACACATTTATGTTACCCCGAAAATGGAAAGGTGAAATTCAAGCTTATTATAGTACGCCTATTGCTTCAGGCATTTATACTATAGATGGTATGTGGCAGGTAAATATTGGCTTTAGCAAACCAATTATGAATAGCAAGGCTACACTTGCCTGCAACATAAAGGATCTCTTTAATACTTTTGAATACCGGATAAATACCTTGTACAACGGCGGTACAATTAATACGTACAATAAGCCTGAAAGTAGATTTGTAAACCTTGTATTTACCTATAAGTTTGGCAATAGCAAAGTACGAGCTAACAAAAACAGAACAACCGGTTTAGATGACGAAAAAAGCAGATTAAATACTAACTAAAAATAATAATTTACACAAGCATCTTTAAATACAACTATTATGATTTCTCTATTATTATCACACCAATGGAAGGCTTTTTGGCGAAGCCGCAATGCTGGCAAAAGCATTGCTATCCAAATTTTCATGGGCTTCTTGCTATTGTACTTATTAGGTAGTGCGTTATTAGTTGGCTTTGCTGTAAAATCTATCATCTCTAGTGTAGTACCAGGCCAAGATGTGGTAACAGTGTTTTGTAGTTTCATTTTGTATTATTTCTCGTTTGATATTTTGATGCGATTTATGCTACAAGAATTGCCAACCGTGGCTGTTCAACCATATTTAGCACATAATATTAAGCGCAAGCAATTAGTAAACTTTTTAAACTGGCGCTCTTTATTTACCTTCTTAAATTTATTACCATTAATACTTTTTATTCCATTTTCTATTACTGGTATTGGCAAAGCATTTGGTGCTGGTGTTGCTATTGGTTTTGTAATAAGTATTGTAAGCTTATGTGTGTTCAACCACTTTTTAATACTCTATGTGAAACGTAAAACAGTCATTAGCATTTGGTGGATGGTTGGCTTTTTTGTAGCGGTAGTGCTATTTATGCTAGGCGATTATTTTAAAATATTCTCGCTCCAAAAAGTATCATCATTTTTATTCACTGGATTACTGAAGAATGCCTGGCTCTGCTTAGTCGCTATTGCGCTAGCTACTGCTGCATTTATTAATAATAGTAGTTATTTATGCCATAATTTATATATAGAAGAAATGACCAAATCTTCTAAAGCTAAAACATCTAGTGAGTACACTTGGCTACAACGCTTTGGTAATATTGGCGATATGATAGCGGTAGACATTAAGCTCATTCTGCGTAATAAAAGACCGCGTTCTTTACTCATGCTGTCGATTATATTTTTGGCATATGGCTTTATTTTTTATAAACAAACTTATTTTGATAAAAACATGCTAGGTATGGTATTAATGGGCGGCATTTTTATTACAGGTATGTTTATGGCAAGCTTTGGTCAGTTTCTATTTGCATGGCAAAGCGTACATTTTGATGGTACCATGGCTAGTAATATCAACATTAAAACTTTTATTAAAAGCAAATTTTATTTGTTAACCGCATTTAGTACCGTTGCGATGCTGTTGTCTTTGCCATATGGTTTAATTAACTGGCGCATTATTCCTATACAAATTGCTGCTTACTTTTTCAATGTAGGTATTCACACTATCATGTGTATCTACTTTGCAACACGTAGTTACAAAGGACTCGATCTTGGTAAAGCCGCTACATTTAACTATCAAGGTACAGGTGCTGCACAATGGTTGTATAGCCTGGCAATTTTCTTAATTGGTGGCATTATTTATTTGCCTTTGGGCTTGTTGGTAAATCCTTGGGCTGGCATTATTACTTTGGGTACA
>JAYWCY010000117.1:0-2056 GCA_043780175.1 Chitinophagales bacterium | reverse complement strand
CTCACATGGATTTAACCATTTATGCCTCAAAACGACCGTTGCACAGTGGGCATTACGGCAATTGGGCGCCTAATCCTGCTTTGATGTTGGCAAAATTATTGGCATCTATGAAAAATGACCTGGGCAGGGTGACTGTAAAGGGATTTTATGATGATGTCGTACCGTTTACAGCTTTAGAAAAGAAAGCTTTAGCAGCGGTGCCATCGGTAGATGCCCAAATGAAGCAAGAACTGGGTATTAGTACAGCAGAAATGGTAGGTTTATCTTTAAGTGAAGCTATTAATCAACCGTCTTTGAATATTAACGGCATGCAAAGTGGCAATGTAGGTAAATTGGCGTCTAACCAGATACCTACGTTTGCCACTGCCGTGCTAGATCTTAGGTTGGTTTTAGGTAACGACTGGCAGAGACAACAGCAAAAAGTGGTGAACCATATTAAAGCACAAGGCTATTTTGTTACAGACCACGAGCCTACGGATGCAGAAAGAGCCACCCATGCAAAAATTATTAAAGTAATAGTTGGTAATGATGGCTACAATGCGCAACGAACTTCGATGGATTTACCAATTGCCAAGAACGTAATTACTGCTGTACAAGCCACTACTAATGAACAAATTGTATTGCAACCATCTATGGGTGGCAGTTTGCCATTGTTTTTATTTGAGAAATATTTACAAGCCAAAACTATTAGCGTACCTATCGCCAATCATGATAATAATCAACATGCCGAAAATGAGAATATTCGTTTGAAAAATTTGTTTGAAGGAATAGAAACGATCGCAGCTTTGATGATGATGAAGTGATAACAAAAAACAGTTAATGATAGATTATTTAAAGTACAAAGAAGAAAGTATACTTACGATTTATAATGCAATTATTCACGAACTAGGCATTGACTATTTTGAGAAAATTGATTACTGGGATGGCGACAATTGTGCGATTGGTTTTAAAAGGGAAGAAAAAATCATCTACATATCTACATGGAACTTCCGAAATCTTGATGCCACCTTAATGAGATATTATGCTGAATTTGAAATAATTGACGTGATAAGCCTAGAGACTTTAGAGACAAAGAAAATATTGAATGCTGCAACAAAAGATGAACTTGTAGCAGAAGTTGTATTATTCTATCGCAATAAATAAAAGCTATTATTAAGTACAGTCAATAGATAAATGCCAATAAACCTTAGCCTTCTACAGCCACCACCACTTCCTTAATCACTGCTTTCTTCATCAAAGTTAAAAAGCGTAACATTTCTTCCATACCACGTATATCGTCAACAACTAGCAAGAAGTTTTTACCTGCTTGTTTTAGCTTCGCTTTATTAGTGCCGGTTTGTAAATAACTCAATATATTTTTAAACAAATCAGATTCAAAATAAGGCGAATCGTTTTTGTTGATGAAATAGCATCGCATGGTATTGTCTTTCAGTGTCATCTTCTCAAAACCGAGATTTACACCAGCCCAACGGCAACGCACAGTGGTAAATAAATCTTCTACTTGACTAGGTATTGGGCCAAAACGGTCAATCATTTCTGTATGAAAAGCTAGTAGTTGTTCCTCGTCTTCACAGTTATCTAAACGGGTATAAAGTGACAATCTTTCGGTAATGCTTTCTACATAACTATCAGGCAATAAAATTTCCAAATCGGTATCAATGGTACAGTCATTTACAAAGTCATCCTGCTTAGCAATTTCATCTTTAAACAAGTCTTTAAACGAGGTACGCTTTAATTCTCTTACGGCTTCTTCCAGTATTTTTTGATACATCTCAAAGCCAATCTCAGCCATAAAACCGCTTTGTTCGCCACCCAATAAATTACCTGCACCACGAATATCTAAATCCCGCATCGCAATCTGGAAGCCACTTCCAAGGTCGCTAAACTGTTCTAGTGTTTGTAAACGTTTACGGCTATCTGTAGGCAAACTGCTCATTGGCGGCGCTAATAAATAGCAGAACGCCTTTTTATTACTACGTCCAACTCTACCACGCAATTGGTGCAAATCACTCAAGCCAAAATGATGGGCGTTGTTGATGATGATGGTATTGACATT
>JAYWCY010000116.1:0-3290 GCA_043780175.1 Chitinophagales bacterium | reverse complement strand
GACAGTATTGAATATGCTGTAACCAATAATCTAGCAATGGTTATTACAGGTTTAAGGCATTTTAAGCACTAATAATTATGATTAAATGATTTGAATGATGAATAATGAAAAGCCTACATTTTAGATAAAGTGGGCTTTTCATTTTTAAAGAAATCATTTCAAGTCATTTCAATCATTTAATCATCGATAGAAATGTTTCATACATGTTACGCCAAGGCACCCATTGTGGCTGTTCAGTTAAAAAACTATTGTGCAGAATAATAGTGCAATTACCACCAACTTGCTTCACTATGTTGTAATAATCTTGTAGTTCTATAAAAGCTTCATCTGCTGATAATTGTTGCTCGAAGTAACTGTTTGCATCCATCCAACAAAAAGGATGAATTAGTAAGTTGGTTATTTCATTTCGTTCCAAATCAAACCAGTAAAATGGCGAAGCCACAGAAGCTCTAAAGCCATTAATACTTCCATAACCCATTGAATAATCGTCTGTAATGCCAATGTTAATAACCTTTCTATACGTTTCTGGCAATGTTAATCGTATATAATGTTGTCGGCTAATGGTACACTTAGTTTTTGTTATATGCTCTAAATACTGCTTCTCATTTTTCAATAAATCTTCCGCATCACCACTTTGCCAAGATGGATGAATGCCAACTTTATATTTGGCATGCTGCTGTTGAATTAACTGCTTCATGCCTTTGGTAAAAGGCGATATGTTTTTATCATAAATGCCACGTTTTGCTGCTAATAAAAAAAAGTAAATCGGTTGTAAATTGTGTAGATCATGTAAGCTATCTAACCACTTGTAAGTATCAAAAGGATCTTTTGTGGTACCACTATATACATTCGCTCGTTCAATTACTTTTTCAATATCGCCACGTATTAAATCTTTAAAAAAGCCACCAATATTTTTTACTAATGATTGATGTTTATGTGCATAAGCAATATCAATATCGTAGGTTGGGGTGAAAGTAAATTCGGTCAACAGTCGATAGTCGACTGTCGACAGTCTTTGCATCAAATCCTGCAGCCAAATATTTACCAAAGGCAAATGCAGAAAATTATGTTTGTATGCTAATGCATTGGTATGTGCATAGCGGCCATAACTATCTTTTTCATGCGGTAGATATTCTTCGTAGCGAGTAATGAGATAAAAGATGGCAGACAATATATCAAAGCCATGGCTATCATTTTGCGAAGCGAAAAAGCAAGTGTTATTTCTACAGTTACTTATCTCAATTGCAATGCCTTCAATAGTATTTATTGATAACAAACCTTGTGGACGGATATGATATTCATTTTCGCAAACTGGCTTGTTAGTATAATTTATTTTAGCTTCAACTGCTTGTGTAAATTGTTCTTTATCAGTGGTAATTATAATTGTTTCACCAATAATATTTTGTATAAAATTGGCTATGTATTGTAAGCGAGACGAAGCTTGATCTGTGTAAAGTAGCACTATTCTGGTTTATAAATATCCTTTAAAGTGAAGCTAGTGCTGAGTTGTGGCAAATTTACAACATCAGTTTCTTTACTATACGTTTCGGTCATCCAGTCACCTTCAGCATTTTTTAAATAAAATATTACTACTTGTTGTTCCGGTTCTACACACAGGTAATAATACAAACTTGATATTTTTTGGTACTGAATAAATTTATCAGTTAAATCGTATTTACGGGTGCTTTCAGATAATACCTCAACTAGTAAAATAGGGTGCTCGCTAAAATATTTTTCTGGGTTTGGGTGGCAAACCATTACATCTGGATAAAAGAAATTACCCGCAGGATTTTTAACCTTTACAGATTCTACACTAATCTTGTAATTATCGCCTTTTAATAGTTTTTTTAGCAAACTATAAATACCTAATGTAATGTCATTGTGTTCAAAAGATACACCACTCATAGCAATTAAATTTCCATTTACTAATTCATTTCGTAATTCACATTTTTCTTCAAACAAGAAATATTCTTCCTCGCTAGCAAATTTTTTTTGAATAATATTTGGTTTCATGTCTATTATACTTGTTACTTAAAAGTACAAAATATCTATTAATTCTTAGCGTTCATTTTTTCTTGCCACATTTGGTTAAATGTTTTTTGACTAAAGTCCAGGTCACTTCTATGAGTCGTCCAACCTTTAAATACTTTATTTACTACCCAATTTTTCAACAAACCACTACCTTGGTTCATCAATTTACGATTAAGGCTAGCCGTTTTCCACACCTTCCACGCAATGCGTTCTGCAATGCTGCTATTACCTTCTACAACAGCCTCGTGTCTATTTTCTAGTAACAACTCATGCAGGTTAATTCTCACCGGACACACCTCTGTACAATTACCACAAAGCGATGATGCATTGCTTAAATGTTTGTAATCTGTCATGCCTTTTAAATGCGGCGTAATGACGCTACCTATTGGGCCACTGTAAGTGGTTTCGTACGCATGACCCCCAATATTTTTATACACAGGACAAGCATTTAAGCAAGCCCCACAACGAATACAGTACAGTGCTTCTCTAGCCTTAGTATTTTGCAGCAAATTGGTTCTGCCGTTATCTAGTAAAATCACATACATTTCTTCTGGTCCATCCACCTCATTCGCTTGTTTAGGTCCAGTAACAATGGTATTATAAACAGTTACTTTTTGCCCAGTACCAAATGTTGATAATAATGGCCAAAACATCGCCAAATCTGTCATTGACGGAATCACTTTTTCAATACCTACAATTACAATATGCGTTTTAGGTATACTGCAACTCAACCGTGCATTACCTTCATTTTCTGTAATGGCAATACCACCAATATCTGCCACAATAAAATTAGCACCTGTTACACCCACTTCTGCTTGCACGTATCTTTCACGCAATTTATTTCTGGCAACCAATGTCAATTCTGTGGGTGTTAAATGACTTGGAGTGCCTAATTTTTCAGCAAATAATTTGGCCACATCTTCTTTACTTTTATGCATGGCTGGTGTAACTATATGATACGGTGCCTCACCATCTAATTGTTGTATATATTCACCTAAATCAGTTTCTACACTGTCAATACCTTTACTTTCTAAGTAAGCATTCAGGTGAATTTCTTCCGTCACCATGCTTTTACTTTTTACTAAAGTTTTGCAATTTTTCGCTTCACAAATTTTACCAACTTGTTCCAATGCCTGATCAGCGGTTTCTGCCCACAACACTTTTGCCCCACGAGCCGTAATTTGCTTTTCAAACAGTTCTAAATACGCATCTAAATTCTCAATCGCTCGCCATTTAGTATTTTTTGCATGTTCACGAGC
>JAYWCY010000115.1:0-2785 GCA_043780175.1 Chitinophagales bacterium | reverse complement strand
CATCTAAATTATTTGTTAAAGTAATTGTTTTGGTAGGCGTCATTTATGTTGCAGATGGATGGCTGCTAAGATAATAGAAACTGGGTAAGTGCAGTAGGTAACTGAAATTTACAATAAATAATTAGTATGTGTAAAATAAGTGTTAATTGATGGCATAATATTGGGTATGTGTATATACTTTTTGATGTCTAACCAATTATCTTCGCCATTAATCAATTATTTATGTCAGAAAATTTAAGTATTATATCGGGTACTAAAGAAGCGCAGTATATAGCCCTAGTACCACAAATTGCAGCCTTAGTAGCAGGCGAAAAAAATTTAATTGCCAATTTAGCAAATATTACCGCGGCACTAAAGCAGCAATTCAACTGGCTTTGGGTAGGTTTTTATCATGTAAAAGGGGATCAATTAATACTTGGGCCATTTCAAGGACCTGTCGCTTGTACTAGAATTAATAAGGGTAGAGGTGTTTGTGGCACTAGTTGGGCTCAAGCAAGAACCTTAATTGTGCCAGACGTAGAAAAGTTTCCGGGTCATATTGCTTGCAGTAGTTTATCTAAAAGTGAAATAGTGGTACCAATATTAGTACATGGCGATGTGGTAGCAGTAATGGATGTGGATAGTGCCAAACTAAATGATTTTGATGCTATAGATCAAAAATATCTTGAGCAGATTGTAAACCTAGTTAAGTTTAGATAATGCGGTAGGCGAAATGTGCTTTAGAGCAACTCTTTTACTTTTTAGCTGTTATTTGCATTTATATGAAGCAATTTGTAGTACCTAATATTTATCGTAGCAATCTAATTAGTGCCGTAAAAACGAAGCGTAAAAATGATGATAAATTAAAAAAAGATTTTTCGCCAACATTATTAGATTTTGGGGTGGTACAAATTTATTTGGCTAGGCATTTTGGCTTTTGCTACGGTGTAGAAAATGCCATAGAAATTGCATTTAAAACCATTGAGGAAAACCCTGGCAAGCGTATTTTTTTGCTAAGTGAAATGATTCATAACCCACAAGTAAATGCAGATTTACAAGCACGTGGTGTACAATTTTTGCAAGATACATATGGCAAACAATTGATAAGTTTTGATGAGATTACGAAAGATGATGTCGTATTAATTCCTGCATTTGGTACTACGCTTGCAATAGAAGCGATGTTATACACAAAAGGTATTGCCACAGAAAAATATAATACCACATGTCCTTTTGTAGAGAAGGTTTGGAACCGAGGTGATCAGATAGCTAAAAAAGGGTATAGCATTGTTATTCACGGTAAGCCAAAACACGAAGAAACAAGGGCTACATTTTCCCATGCAGCTGCTAATACGCCTACAATTATTGTAAACGATATGGCAGATACCATAGCGCTAGGTAAATATATTATAGGGGAGGCAAAAGCAGCTAATTTTTACGCTGATTTTAAAGGCCAATATTCCGAAGGATTTGACATTACTAAAGACTTACAACGCTTTGGTGTTATTAATCAAACCACACAATTAGCAACAGACACACAAGCTATTTCTGATTATTTAAAGCAACTAGTTACGGTGCATTACCAGCTAAATGAAACCACTATTGGCGAACGTTTTGCAGATACTAGAGATACACTTTGCTATGCTACAAATGATAATCAAACAGCAGTAACAGGATTGTTACAAACACCGGCAGATCTAGCAATAGTAATAGGTGGTTATAACAGTAGCAATACATCGCATTTGGTAGAATTATGTGAACAAAAATTGCCGACTTATTTTATAGATAGTTCAGATAAATTGTTATCAAAATACGCGTTGCTTCATTGTAATTGGCATACTAAAGAAATATCCACCATTACTAATTATTTACCACTGCATCAGCCAGTCAAAATATTAATTACCAGCGGTGCAAGCTGCCCCGATGCAGTGGTAGAAAGTATAATAGAAAGGTTGATCGGCTTTTATAATACAGTTAAAACAATCAGTGCGATCACTGAAGAGCTAGTTGCTTAGTTTATCTTTTTTAGCATCATTAAATACGTGGGAAAGTGGTCGCTATAGCCGCCTCTGTAAGTTAAACCATCCCAAGTTCGCATCGGGTAGCCTTTGTAACGACCAGTATTTTCAACCAAAAATTCTTTATTAAAAATAAATTGCTTGTAAAAATAAAAGCCAGTTTGCGCTTTATCTAACCAAGGGTGAGTGATCATAATTTGATCAAATAAGCTCCACGCATCTTGATAGGCCAAAGTACCAATACCTTTTTTGTATAAATCTGTCCAAGGATTATAAATGCCGCCAGGTTTTACATCTGTAATTTTAGATTTTGCACGTAACACATCTGTAATACTTTGGCTTACAGGATCGTCATTTAAATCTCCCATAATTATAAACTTCGCATTCGGCTCTGTTTCAGCTACTTTAGCCATTTGTACTTTACACACTGCTGCGGCTGCTGCACGGCCTGGTGCACTTCTTTCCTCACCTCCTACACGGCTGGGCCAGTGGTTTACTAGTACATGTATGGTTTCGCCATCAAACTTACCTTTTACCCATAGTATATCTCTTGTATAATACGCATTTTTACTACCACTTGGTAGCGTTACAAAAAGCGCTTTACTATCTTCTGGTGTAAAATATTTAGGATTGTAAATGAGTGCAACATCTACACCACGTGCATCTCTACTATCATAATGTACAAATTGATAGTTGCGTTTTTTTAATAATGGGTGATGAATTAAATCGTTTAATACAGCTGCATTTTCTACTTCAGCCACTCCTAAAATAGCAGGTCCATCAGGCGTTAT
>JAYWCY010000114.1:0-2394 GCA_043780175.1 Chitinophagales bacterium | reverse complement strand
CCTTTTTTCCATTTGCGTAATTGTTGAAGCAATGCGCTTAAATCCTTTGGTGGCACTGCTTCAAAGCTGTATGTCTCGCTATGTAGTTCGAATTTTAATTGGTAAGAATGTAAACCTAATCTTGCTAGAATCGGGCGTTCTTCCTCTTCTTTTTTAGCTAAATTAAAATTCTTTTTTAAAGCAGATATTAATACTGGTTTACCATCACCGTAAATGGCATCACAGGCAATACTATGACCAATATACTTCATATGTAGCCGTATTTGGTGAGTACGACCTGTATGTATTTGAAACTTCAACCAAGAGTAAATTCTAAAATTTTCTAGCACTTCGTAATCAGTTATAGCAGCTTTGCCTTTTGCATTGGTTACCATCGTGCCATTTTTTGCAGGATGTTCCATAATACCAATATTGATGGTATCACTGTTATGCATTAGCGTTCCATTTACCAATCCCAAATAAAATTTCTCTACTTCACGACCTTCAAAAAGTAGGGAGAGTGCTTTATGTGTCACTTCATCTTTAGCAAAAACAATGATGCCGCTGGTCTCTTTATCTAAACGGTGCACTGTAAATATTTGCCCGTATTTAGCTATCAAATAGTCTTTTAAAGAAGGCTCACTTTGTATTCTATCTGGTATAGAAAGCATACCAGATGGCTTATTCAGTACAATAAATAATTCGTTTTCAAATAAAATATCCAACTTCATAATGGGAAAATTTTACCACATAGATACTTAGCATAATAATATATCATTACAGCTTTTCTGACCTACTGTATTATGGGAATTTTTAGAAATTTGTTAGAGAACAGTTACTAATCTGTAAGGCTTTGAGACTCGGCTTGAGGTATTTTTTTGGTAAATGATTGGTTCATGAATTTCAATAAACGAATCTCTTTTTCGTTCAAGAAACGCCACCTGCTACGTTCTACGTTTTTCTTAGTCAAATTGGCAAACATCACTCTGTCTAATGCTTTTATTTCGTAGCCAAGATGCTCAAATATCCTACGTACAATACGGTTGCGACCATTGTGAATTTCAATACCCACATTGCTTTTATCGCCAGTATCTGAATAAGCAAGGCTGTCTGCATGCGCTTCACCATCTTCTAAATTAATACCACTTAAAATACTATCAAAGTCGCGTTTGGTTAATGGTTTATCTAATTTAACAGAATACACTTTCTTTACCTGAAAGCTTGGATGCGTCAGCTTTTGCGCCAATTCGCCATCATTGGTTAATAGCAAAACACCTGTTGTGTTTCTATCCAATCTGCCTACCGGGTAAATACGTTCTGGTGTAGCCCCTTTTAATAAATCTAATACCGTTTTTCTGCCATCAGGGTCAGAAGAAGTGGTTAGATAATCCTTAGGTTTATTTAATAAAATATAGACTAAATTTTTCTTAGGGAAAATTTGTTTGCCCTTCACTTTAATCTCATCACGGGCAGATACTTTGTAACCCGGCTCGTATACAATATCACCATTTACAGTTACCAAGCGTTGCTTTACAAGCTCAGCAGCCTCTCTTCTACCACAAATACCAGCATGTGCTATAAATTTGTTCAGCGGCATATTTTCTGCAACAGGCTCTGTAGCAGCAGCACCCGGCTTAGCAGCTCTTGGTTTTTTAATTGCTTCACCACCATCTTCTGGTTTAAAGTATTTATCGCTGTTACTACGAACGTATGTCTTAGAGAATTTCTTATCGCCAGTTGCCTTATCTGGTCTAGGTTTTGGAGCAGCTTTTTTAAATGGCGCTTTTCCTGCAGGTTTTACTTCGCTTACAATACCATGTTGTTTTTCGTATTTTTCTTTACGTTTTTGGTCACCTACCGCTTTGGATTCGGCCTTAGCTCTACGCTTTTCTACCCTTACCATTTCTTTTTTCTTAGCCCCAGTTGGTTCATTGTTGATGAACTTGTCAAATGCATGTTTTGCCATAATTTGTTCGTTTGCTGTTTTTCAACAGGTAGTACGAAGATACGGATTTATAATTTGGCGTTTGGAGTTTGAGGTTTACAGGTACTGATAGCGGAAAGTTGACCGTTGACCGTTGACCGTTGACCGTTGACCGTTGACCGTTGACTATTCATACCGCAACGCAACTATTGGGTTTAGTTTTGCAGCCTTCATAGCAGGATAAATACCAGCACCCAACCCTACCAATGAACAGATAACAATACCTGCAATAACCCAGCCCCATGGCAATATAAAACCAGTACTTAAAAATAAACTAAACACATTACCTACCAGTACGCCTAATACAATACCAAAAAACGCCCCTAATAAGCTAATAATCATGCTCTCAAACAAAAATTGCTGACGTACATCCTTGCTTCTACCACCAATGGCCTTAATTAGCCCAACTTCTTTGGTACGTTCATTTACAG
>JAYWCY010000113.1:0-3144 GCA_043780175.1 Chitinophagales bacterium | reverse complement strand
ATGGTATATCTTTTAAAATCATCCCCTTTTGCTAACCCTTTTACATTTAAAGATGATACGCCTAAATTGTAAGTGGCCTGATCGTTGCCCCCACTTACTGAGAGGCTCGCACTGTTACGCGTACCATTTCTTGATGCTAAATCGTACCAATAAGCACCACCGCCAGCAGCATGTATTGCTTCTTCAGACGGCGTTATTGAAATGGGATTTCTAAGTTTTTTAAAATTATAAAAATCGTCGGGCGATAATAAATCTGGCTTGTTGGCAATTGTTTGTTGCCCATGAGATAAATCAAAACTAATAGTAGTTTTACCTTTTCGTCCTGTTTTACCCGTTATTAAAATAACACCGTTAGAGCCTCGTGCCCCATAAATAGCCACAGCAGACGCATCTTTTAAAATTTCTAACGATTGTATGTCATCTGGGTTAATATCAGAAAAACCACCTTCAAAAGGAATGCCGTCAAAAATAATTAATGGCCTAGAACCAGCTGTAATTGAGTTTCTACCCCCAATTAAAATACTTACTTGGCTACTTTCTGCACCGGCATTGTTGGTAGTAACCGTTACACCTGGCAGTGCCCCTTGTAAGGCTTGGGTAAAATTATTATTAGGCAATTGTTGCAATCTTTCGCGACTTAAAGACACAACCGACCCTGTTAAGTCTTTCTTTTTTTGGGTACCATACCCCACAACTACCACTTCGTTTAATATTGGATCTTCAGCCTCTAGAACAATAATAATATTACGTTCTTTTTTAAATTCTATTTTTTTTGTAACATACCCAACTCTAGAAATAATAAATTTAATTTGGCTTTTGTAATTAGCAGGAATTGATAAAGTAAAAAAACCAGAATCGTTAGAGGAAACAAAATTTTTAGAACTTTCTAATTTTATAGAGGCATCTGCTAGTGGCTTACCTTCTTTAGAAAACACTCTACCTTCTAGACTAGACTGGGCAAAAACAATAATACCAATCAAGCTAAAGGCGGTGCCTAGAAACAATTTTTTCATGTGCAAGTTATATTTGACTCTAAAGCTAACTTGAAATGTTAAATGATACTTCCATTAATTACGAAAAGCTTTTCGCCTTTTCGTGATTAAACTTATAACTAACTAGTTTTAATGATCACCCTTTTTTGTACTATTTCTAACAGAGAGAATACTATTTATTAAGGATATCAGTTATAAGTATTTAAGATAGAAAATATTTTATACGTTGGGCAATAGCGAAGTAATTAAGTAGTACCCATTCTAAAGATAGTTGGGTTTAATGCTGGGAATTATTCTTGAGATAATTGAATAATCAAATCGGTTACACTTGCACTAAGATATAAACATATATTAGTCGTTTCATTAAAAACCATTTAGGTTATAAAAGTAACTATGGCATACAAACAGGTAGTGAAAAAGCTACAAATAAGCTTTTTCACTACCTGTTGGCGTAAAAAACTACATTAATTAAAAATAGCTTGTAAGGCTGGTTGTATAACAGATGTCCATTTTTGATAGCCTAGTACATTAAAATGCAGTTTATCTTCTCGGTAAAATGCAGGATTAGGTTCTTGAGAATTGGGCTTAAAAAACACCTCAGACCCTTCTATGTAATAAAGATTTTTATCGGCTGTACTATAATTTTTTACAAGCTGGTTGGCGACTTGGATATCGCTCCAAACAGCCCAACGCTTTATACTTGGGCAAATGGCTGCCCATACAATAGGAATATTTGGATGCTTCGCTCTAATTTGTTCTACTATGTATTTATATAATTCTAATACTTGCAACGGCGTCTTGTCTTTTTTTGATACAACAATGTCATTACCAACGTAAATCATCACACCTTTTAAGGGATATTTATCTAAAATACGGTTAATGTAAAAAGCCATATCGCTCAAATTGCTACCACCATAACCTCTGTGAATGATTTCGTAAGGTGATAAATCTTTTTGTATCGTTGTCCAATATCTGATAAAAGAACTGCCAGTTACTAAAATTGCATTTTTAGAATACTGACTTTTAAGTGGGTCATTATCAAATGCATCAATATCATTTTTATATCTTAAAACGCCCGCTTTATCTGCTTTACTTGTATCGTATTTATCTGATAATCTGGTATACATCCAAGCACTTATTTCTTGTAAGGCACTATCTTGTTTTAGGCTGCTGTTATCTAATGTATGACCAGTATTTTCAAATAATCTAATACCTGTAGGCAAACCCATTTTTAAAGCTTGGTGATATAAAATAAGACTACCATAATTAAACCCATGGTAACTATAAGATGAATCGAAAGGCACCGATTTATCTGCTTTGCCATGAACCATAAATAGGGGTGTTGAATTTGCAGTTAACCAATTGTACGATGGCAATGCACCCCAACAATTAATAACTCCTTTTATATTTGGCAATAACGATTGCTGTGTAGCCGAAAAAGTAGTATTACCCCAAGCTGATTGCTGCATATTGGTAGTTACAAAACTTGGCGGCATATACATGGCTCCCATAATAGATTTTGAACCAGCAGAAGAACCGATTAAAAAAATATTATTAGTATCTATTTTTAAACTATTAGCATTGGCTTTAAAATATAATATAGCTGCTTGCACATCACTTGCGGCTCTGTAAAGTGCTTCATAATATTGTTCATTGGATTTGGATTCTTCAATACCCAATCTGTAATTGATACTAGCAAAAGTATATCCTCTATTTATAAAATATTTCTTGGCAAGTGTCACGTATCCCCCACTTTTATCACCATTTTGAAAGCCTCCACCGTGTACAAATAAAACTAATGGCCTTTTAGAAACAGAATCATTGAGTGGCGAAAAAAAATCAGCAAAAAGCAGCTCTTGCTGGTTTTTAATATTTACGGCAACTCCATATTGAATATTTATTGAAGAATCAAATTGGGTAAATAATTGGTTTTTATAGCGTTGTTTATTTTGTGCAAAGGATGTAGCAACCAAAAGAATTAAGATAGCAAGCAAACAATTTTTTTTCATACTTAAAGGGTAGTGTTTTTAAAAGGAATATTGTTCAACATCATATAAATAATATCTTTTTTTGAGACTTTACCCATTGCATTTTTTGGCAACTCGTCTACAAATTCAAACCGTCTAGGAATTTTTTCTGGTGCCAATTTGTT